>DAIPYE010000039.1:6498-20650 GCA_036782915.1 Bacteroidota bacterium
GTTGAAGCAACACTTATTACGTATTTATATGAAGCGGGATAAAATGCAAGACTGCTTCCGTCGTTTCCTGCTGCGCAGACTACAAGTGCATTTTTATTTATGGAAGCGTAAGTAATTATATCCTGCTCATACTGACCGCCGCCGCCGCCCCCCCAAGAGCAGTTAATGACTGAGCAACCGTGATCTGCAGCATATTTTATTCCATCTGCTCCACTAAGTATGTATCCCTGACCTCCCGGACCTCTGGTATCATTATCAGCTGAGCATTTCACGGACAATATTTTACATTTAAATCCCGGACCGGCAACTCCGGTACCGTTATTTGTTACAGCCGATGCATCACCGGAAACATGTGATCCGTGACTATTATTGCTTCCCATGATCATTGGATTATTATCTCCGACTATATTATTATAATCCGCTCCTGCAAGACCCCATCCTCTGTAATTATCTATAAATCCGTCCGCATCATCGTCAATTCCGTTTATCGGATCAGCATAATTATTCTTTATGTTTGCAGCAAGATCCGGATGATCCCAGTCTGTTCCCGAATCTACTATCCCTATTACAACATTTGTATCTCCCTGCTGTATATCCCAGCCGGCAGGTGCCTGTATTTTATTTAAGAAATATTGAGATCCGATTGAAGGATCATTTGGTGTAAAGGCAACTTTATGAATATATTTAGGCTGAGCATATTCCACTTCACCTGTATTGTAAATTTCATTTACAGCTTCTTCTATATTTTTTACTGAATTATAATTGACAATGTATATCAATGAAAGATCCGCCATCTTTTCACCGTCTGCGGAATATTCCTGAGCAGGCTTTACAGCGTCTTTGTAAATTTTATTAACTAGCACTACTCCAAGTTCATCAAGTGCATCATTTACAGAAGTCAGGTTAATTGCATTCTGTGTGGCTTTATTTCTGTTTGATTCTTTTAATTTGAAAATTACCGTCCCGGGCAGATAATCATTTTGAGTAAGATTCGCTGCCAGTTTGAAATAACTGTTATTTCCTTTCAGATTATTTTTAGTTTCCGGATCGTAATTCTTAAATGAAAAGAATACCGATGATGCTAAAAACAGAAAAAGAAATGAATGTGTAAATTTGGTTTTGTTTTTCATCTGGTTTTTTTGGGTTTATAAATAATTTAATTTAAATTTTTTTGCTTTACTTTTTCCAAATAAAGAAATTAGACATTCCCTTTCAAATAACTATAAATCTTTTAATATCCCACACTGCCTTTAGGAGGCTCCGTCGCTTCAACGGATGTTTCATCAGGTGTGGAATAATGAAATACATTACACTTCTTCTGATTGAATTTTTTAATCACAAGGTCAGTAGTTGACGGGCATGTACCGTTGCTTTTCAGTCCGCTGATAGTACAGACATTTGTTTCTTCAACTCCTTCCGGCATTAAAAAATATTCAACCGGAAAATTAAATTCCTCATCAGAATACAAAAGCTCCATAAATTTTCCCCATATCGGAGCAGCTGCCCTTCCGCCCTGTCCGTATGCGCCTCCGAATTTTATCCGGGCATCATCAAAACCAAGCCAGACTCCCGCACTGAATTGCGGAGTATAACCGACAAACCACGCATCTGTGTAACTTTGTGATGTACCCGTTTTACCTGCTGCAGGTCTGTGAAAATATTGTCTGATGCTCCTTGCCGTTCCGTAATCAATTACTCCTTCGAGCATATCGCTTACAATATATGCAGTCTCTTCGCTTAATACTTCCTTTGATTCGGGATGGATCTCTTCTATTATTGTACCGTTTCTGTCTTCAATTTTTATTATCGGTACCGGCTCTACCCAGATACCTTCATTTGCAAATGTTCCGAATGCATTTGTCATTTCCAGCGGAGTTACTTCACCAACACCAAGCGCTAAAGATAAAACATTCGGAAGTTCTTCATTCACTCCCATATTATGAGCCAGAGTTATCACCTGATCCATAGGAGCAAGATCCATTGCTGTTCTTACTGCAACTACATTGACTGAATTTGCCAATCCGTCTCTCATTGTCATTCTGCCTCCAGTACCTCCGCCTTTCGGAGACCACATTGTTCCGCCTATGTTTATATTTATTGCTTCATTTGATACCATGTATCCGGGAGAATATCCGTTATTTACGGCAGTGGCATAAACAAACGGCTTGAAGGACGAACCCGGCTGACGCTTAATCTGAGTTACATGATTAAGTCCGTATTTAAAAGTTGTATTTGGATTAGCGCCGACCATGGCTTTGATTTCTCCGGTTTTCGGATTTATTACTACAAAACCAACCTGTACTGTTGAAGTAAGTATTTTAACAGAATCAATAAATGATTTATCGTTCTTTAGCTTGTCATATATCTTGTTTCTTTCCTGCTCAGTATTTGCTTTCTTATAATTTTCAGATTGCTTTATTGTTTTGTCAATTGCGTCATTCAGTATGCTTTTATTGGAATTCCAGTTCCAGTAACCATTAAATGATTTTTGAAACGGACCCATCAGACTTTTTACAGCATCAACAGCATGTTTCTGAAATCTTGAGTCAAGTGAAGTATAAACTTTCAATCCGTCCCTGTATAAGTCATAACCGAATTTCTCCGCCTTTTTTTCCATAAGCTGCCTTATATATTCCGTGAACTGCGGAGCCGGTGAATTAAAATTAGCATAATCCTTTTTAAGATTTACTTTTAGAGGATCATTTATTGCTATATCTAAATTTTCCTTTGTTATAAAATTTTCCTGATACATTTCATTTAAAACAAGATTTCTTCTTTTGACTGAAGCTTCAGGATTATCCACCGGATCATAATTGCTTGGTGATTTTAATGTTCCCACAAGAACCGCACATTCATCTATTGTCAGATCTTTTGAACTTTTGTCAAAATATGTCTGAGCTGCCGCCTCCACTCCGTAAGCGCCTTTGCCGAAGTAAACTGTATTAAGATAATATGCAAGTATCTCTTCTTTTGTATATGTTCTTTCGATCTGAACAGCCGTCATGGCTTCGCGAAGTTTTCTGTTAAGGGAAACTTCTGTGCCAATGTCTTTGTACATATTTCTTGCAAGCTGCTGAGTAATGGTAGACGCGCCTTCCTTTGTCAGGCTTCCGTTTGTAACATTTTTGAATATTGCCTTGAAGATCCTGTCAATATCCACTCCCCAGTGATCATAAAACTTCTGATCTTCTGTCGCTATCAATGCCTGTATCATTTGTTTGGGAATATTGTCAAGAGTTACCTTCGTTCGGTTTTTCAGAAAAAATTTATCTATCAACTCCCCGTCGGATGAATAAATTTTTGTAGCTTCTTCAAGTTTTGGATTTTCAAGTTCGGCAAGTGACGGTAAACTGCTTGAAAGGTAGTAGAGATAACTTGCTGCAATTATTAAAATGATCAGTGCTGTTATTAATACCGATCCTATAAGTTTATTCTGTGTTTTATTTTTCTTTAATTTCTTTTGTCTGAAATTTTTATCTGAAAAATATTTATCCAGCTCTTCGTCGTTGTATTTGTTTTTATCGCTCAATTTATTTTTTTAATGTATCTGAAACAGATGTATCTTTTTTAAAATCGTAAAATGTCTTCAGCTCAAATTCATTATTCCTGAAAACTCCGTATGTAAAATAATTTATCCAGTCTCCCAGATTTATGTAATATCCTTTTTCAAAAGCTGTCATCTGCGGCTTATGCCTGTGACCCATTATCACATAATCAAATCCTTCTGAAATTTTTTTAAAAGCGCTGTCCCTCATCCCGTCTCTTTCTGAATAATCCTTTTCATCTGTATGGTTTCTGGAAGTTTCAGACGTTCCCTTTGCAATCTTAATTCCGATATCCGGATGTAAAAGTGAATATAGTTTCTGACTTACATTATTTCTCAGTATTTTCTTTAATATCCTGTATCCAAGATCATTGTAAGCAAATCCGTCTCCGTGATGTATGTAAAATTTCTTTCCTTCGATCTCTCTTTCAATATGCGTGTGACAGATCTCAATTCCGAATTCGTTCCTGAAATAATCTCCGTTCCAGAAATCATGATTTCCGGATATGTAATTTATCTTTATTCCTTTGTCACATAATTCGGATATTTTGGTGAATAGTCTGTAATATCCCTTCGGAACTACCTGCTTGTATTCAATCCAGCAATCAAAAAGATCGCCTACTATAAAAATCTCATTCGCGTCTTTCTGTGCTTCTTCCAGAAATTCTATGAGTTTTTTTTCTTTTAATTTTTCTTTCGGGACAGATTCCAGGCCTAAATGAACATCTGAAAAAAAATAATATGCTTCCCTCATATATTAGTATGTTCCGCTATGCGCTTTTTGATATTCAGGAATTTATATTAAGATAAGTTTTTATCTATTTTACTTTTACTTTTACGCTGAATGACTTATTTCCCATTTTACAAACTCCGTCCGAACTGTTGCAATATCCGAATTTTACATTCCCGGATATTGTAATGGTCGATCCGCTTTCCGCGCCGGCGGGAATTGTAAAATTATATTTTACTTTCGAATTGCTTATGTAATCTCCTTCACCGCCTGAATAATCCTGTAGTCCCTGTCCTTCTATATTTCCGGATTCCAGACTCACTACAATCTCCGGATCCTTTGGTATCTTTACATTTTTTCCCGTTTTGAAACTCAATGTCAGTACTCCGGATTCTCCCGCGCTGAATGATTTTTTGTTTGCTGAAACTGATAATCCCGGCATTGCCTGAGCATTTACAGAATTTATCCCTGAAATGGAAATTAATGCCATTAATACAAATGCCATTAATAAAATATTTGCACTTTTAAAGCTCTTTTTCAATTTTTCTCCTTGATAAATGTTTTGGTTTTTAAAATATACTTAATTTGATTTTTTTTACAAAGACAAAATGTTTTTGTATTATTCTATGCAATTTCAGTCTGTCTTTAACTCTGATTATATATCAAAAATCCGGAGTATTATTCTCCGGATGTTTTATCTTTAAAATATGATCTGATCTTAATATCTGCTGATAATATAATCTTCAGAATGCTCATTCATAAATACATTATGAGATTCTATATGAGCATATGCATTATGATTATGTATGCTTTCAAAATTCTCCGCCTCCACACTGTACCAGGTTATTTCCGGATTTTCCTTTAATTTCATCACTACATTTCTGACAAGATCTTCCACAAAAACCGGGTTTTCATATGCTCTTTCTGTGACAAATTTCTCGTCTTCTCTTTTTAATAACGAATAAAGCTCTGAACTCGCACTGCTCTCTACTATAGCTATCAGATCTTCAATCCAAACTGTATCATTGAATCTTACTGATACTGTAACTTCCCCACGCTGATTGTGTGCGCCGTATTTTGAAATATTCTTGGAGCATGGACAAAGCGTTGTTACAGGAACATGAACTGTCAGTATAAAATCTTTTTTATTAATATTGCTTACCGCGTGAAATCTCACTCTGTAATCAAGCAATGACGGCTTCCCGGTTACTGGTGCTTTTTTTTCCATGAAATAGGGAAATTCTATTTCAAAATGTGATGCTGTCGCATTTAACTTTTTCCTCATTTCCATTAAAATCTGATCTATCGAGTCAACATGTATCTCTCTTTCCTTACATTGCAGAATTTCTACAAACCTGCTCATGTGTGTTCCTTTGAATTCTTTCGGAAGATCAACTGTCATGGAAATTGTTGCAATGGTATGCTGAATTTCATTCTTTTTGTCTTTTACAGCTACAGGATATTTCAGATTCTTTACTCCGACTTTATCTATTGGAATTTGTCTGAGATCTTCCTGATTTTGTGTATCCGGTAGAGTTTCCTGAATTGTAGAGGTCTTTTCCAAATATCTTTCCTTTCGTTAAATTTTCTTATTTACACAGTGATTTCTAAAACCTATTAAATCTGTATAAAATTTCAGTTATTTCTGAATTATATCAGGGTAATTTGTACAATCCAGTGTCATTTCGAATATCCCGTTTCCGGAATTTATTATTTTATCCCACAAAAAATGTTCATCCGTAACCGGTATTTTGTATCGGGAAATATCTTTGTAATCAATAAATCTGAATTCACCTTCGTTACATGCCGGAGGGATCACGTTCAGTTGTTTTTTATACTCCATGAGAAATATCATTATATTTCCCACTTTTGGAAAGTTTTTTTCTGTAATTATGCCTCGTAGCTCCCAGTCTTCTTCTTTTGATCTGATCGAACATTCCTCAAATGCTTCCCTGACCGCGCATGCTGACGGCGACTCAGCTTCAGAAAGATCCAGTTTTCCTCCGGGCGGCGACATCAGTCCTTTGTTCGGTTCCTTTAATCGCTCCATTAAAAGATATTCACCATCCCCGTTCTTAATGTATAAAAGTGTAGCTAATTTCATTCTTATTATTTGCTTTGTAATCTGTTTTTCTATTTTTTCTTATCTTCATCACTAAATCCGAACTTAAGTTTGCTTTTAATAACTACCGGAGCTTTTTCATTCTCTTCGTTTTCTTCTGTTTGCTTTTTAACTTTCTCAACTATTTCAATTTTTTCATCCTGCGATTCAGCAAGTTTTATTTCTGAAATCTTGATCTCTTCCGAAGTTAAAAACTGATCATCGGATTTAATTTCAACTGATTTTGTTATTTCATTTTTTTGTGTCTCTTTTTTGGGAAGGGGAACGGTGATCTGCTGAGAATCTTCGTCATCTTCAATAAAATTCAGTTCGTTTTCAAGTGAATTTATTTCACTGATCTTAATATTTACAGCTTCTGTTTTTACTTTCTCTCTCAGTTTTTTATATTCATCTTCCTTTATGCCGAGTACCGTAAATTCTCCTTCGCCTAAATATTCATTTCCCGTCATTGTCATGTCAACAAATATTTCATCTGTCTTTTTATCCGCATCTTCTTCTGTTTCTTCAGTCATAGAATCTACTCTGCCTCTCATCAGATACTTTTCTTTAAATTCAAAATATTTTCCTTCTTTGTAAATTTTCTCGGAAATTTCTTTTGTCTTTTTTGATATAAAATTCTGATCCGGGGACAGATCATTCTTATCTTTTATTAATATCTCTCCCTTAAAAATAACTTCACTGATGTCTTTCTCCGATAAGTTCTGTATTATAAATTCGGAAACTATTTCGCTGCTGATCTCCGGAATTGTCAGAATATTCCTTATGTCTGACAATGATAAAATTATCATATCAGCCGATTTATTCCTTTCTATGCTTCCGGTAATATTTGACACTCCGAAAACTGTTGCAGGATTCAGTATAGCAGTTTTTAACAATGACTCTGAATTTAAATTGTTCTTTGAAATTAATGATGAAAGAATTTTCAGCTCTGAAAATATGCTGCTTCCTGTATATCCCGTTCCGGTAATTATATTCAGATCCGAACTTATCATTTCATCAAAATCTGTTTTTTTGTCCTGAAAATTCAGATAATCTGAAACAGATATCAGAACCGATGCATTTTTATTTATAAGTATTTCTGTCTCTGCTTTGCTCAGATGTGTCGGATTTGAAATTACCGTCGATCGTGAGATCAGCTCCATTTCAGACAAAACTGTTATGAATGGTTTTCCGAATACTTTTTTTATTGAATCAAATGTTTTCTGTGAAAGTGATGCCTCGATAAAAAGTCTTAACTTTTTTCCCGCAAGCGTCTTCTTCATCGATGCAAGTGAATAATTATTTATGTCCTCGTCAGCTTTAAATCCAAGCGAAATGAAATTTTCCTGTCCGCTCAGCTCTGAAAGCATTGTATAATCATAAACAGCCAGATTAAAATACTGTCTTATCCATTCAACATCAGAAAAATTCTTTTCAAAAAATTCCTTCATTATGCATGTACTGCTTTCGCAAACATATAATTCACCGTTCCTGAGTGAACGCATAAAGCTGATCTTCAAAAGCTCTTTCAGTACATCCGAATTTACGGAACTGCTTAAATATTTATCTATGAGCTTTAATGAAAGCCATGAGTTTATATTTTCATAATTGCACTTTTTAAAGAAATATTTATTCAGCGAATATTCGGAGATCAGTCTTGAGTTGAAGAAACCGGGCATGACAATTTTATTTCTCGCATCTATTATTTTTGTTTCAGGATATTTTAAAATAAACTCTTTTTCGTTGAATCTTCTTTCGTAGTCAATTAAAAATATCTTCCCGCTTCTTATCAGAATATGAAAATACCCTGTCATCCCCTTTCTGTCAAGGGTCAGTACCAATCCGTTCTTTATTAAAATATATTCGTCCATACTAATTATAAATAATTTTACAGATCTTCAATTATAAATTTTTCATCGAGAAAATATTCGCTGTCATATAATTTATTTTCCCCGTCTTTGTACAATGCATACTGAAATCCGTCTCTGACACTGTAGGCTCCGTATTCTCCTTTTACATTCAATGCAACAAAACCAACCTGATACAAATGATCGCGGTTTATATTCGACAGTAAATTAAGTTTGTAAACTCTTTCACAGGCAAGTCTGCATGCTTCCTTCGGGGATTTTCCCTGACGCATTAACTCCACTATCAGAAAACTTCCGCATGCTCTGATGCATTCTTCACCTCTTCCTGTAGATGCCGCTCCGCCGATCTCTCCGTCCACATACAATCCCGATCCGATTATCGGACTGTCTCCCACACGACCGTGAAGTTTCCATGCCATTCCGCTTGTAGTGCATGATGCGGAAACATGCCCGTCCTTATCTATCGCTACCATTCCGATCGTATCGTGATTTCCGTCTTCGTTTATTTTTGATAATTTCTCTTTATCCTTTTGTAAAATGAAATCATCCGTGTGTATCTCTTCCGCTTTCGTTGAGCCGGAGGATTTCCATTCGCGGAATTTTCTTATCGAACTTTCGGTAAGCAGGTTTTCAGGTTTAAATCCCTTACTCAGCGCAAAATCATAAGCGCCGTCTCCGGCAAGTATCGTGTGCTCAGTATCTTCCAGTACAAATCTCGCTAAACTTATCGGATTATGAATGTTTTCAACGCAAATCACCGAACCTATTCTCGCTCTCCAGTCCATTATCGCGGCATCTAATGTCACAACACCTCTTTCATCCGGCAATCCTCCGTATCCTACACTTAAAACTTCCGGATCATCTTCGGCAACCTTTACTCCCTGCTCTGCTGCATCAAGTGAATTTCCTCCGCTTTTTAATATTTTATATGCGGCTTCATTTGCCGCTATGCCGTGCTTCCATGTTGAGATTACTACCGGTTCCATTTTTTATATTTTTTTTATTTTTTAAGTTTTTAACTTTCAACTTTTAATATTATCCGAGATCACGCCAAAAGTTCTGTCATATCTGTAAGTAATATTCATATGACCTGCTTTGAATTCTTCGTGAGTGTAATTGATCTTTTTCTTTTTAAGTTTATTGCAGAATATTCTCGCACCTATATTTAAATTATATTCATCAAAAATTCCCGCATCTAAATATATCAGTTTAAGTTTCTTAAGATTAGATGAATATTTATCCACCAGCCTTATGGGATCATGCTTAAGCCATTTATCAAAAACTTTTTTATCAAGTTCACCTGTATTCAGATCAAAAGGCAGATCGAAATTATATCCTTTCGTTTTGAATCCTCCTGCATCCGGTGAATAACAGCTTGCCATTCCGATTGTATTAATAATGTTAAAAAAATATTTCGGCTTCGGCTGATTAGAATTAATTTCGTTTTTTACAAATTGCGCAATGCCTTTACTTCCTTTTCCGTAATTTTCAATGTCTGTAATGAATTTCGGAAAGTCCGGCTGATAACAATATTCAAAATACATATCCCCCGCTGTCGAACACATTATCCCGAATACGTCCGGATGCTTCATTGCAAGTATCACGGCACCGTAACCGCCGCTGGATTTTCCGCAAATTGCCCTGCTGCTGCTTTCGGGAATTGTTCTGTATCTGGAATCAATGTAAGGAATTATTTCTTTCATCAGATAATCTTCATACCTTCCTGTTCCTGTCGAATTTATGAACTGGCTCCCGCCGTATTTTGTAATGCAATCAGGCATTACAACTATCATCTCTTTCATCTTCTTTGATTCGATCAGTCTGTCAAGTCTCTGATGTATATTCTCAGATAAAAAATTTATGTTTAAATTCATTATCCCTTTTCCCGAAAATCCCGAAATCAAATATACGACGGGAAATCGTTTATTCACATTTTTAAAATATGATTTCGGTATATAAACAGGAAAATCCCTTTCATAAGGATCTCCCAGCGGATTATTTTTCAATATCCTGCTCTCGTATGTTTCTAATATTATTGAACCTGAACTGTTCATTTATTTTAATTTTTATTTTTCTGTTCACCAGTTCACTCTTCTCATCTCCCGTCTCGCATCTCCGTCTTTCGTCTACCGTCTTTCGTCTACCGTCTTTCGTCTACCGTCTCACGTCTGACTTTTCTGTAATCTTAATATTCCCTTTCTCACCCTCAATGACTTTAACTTTATATCCAGAATGCTCCACTATCGAAGCTTCATCTGTTCCCGTGAAATTATCCCGAAATGCTTTTTCAAATGACTTTTTCAGAATATCAAATCTGAATGCCTGCGGCGTCTGCACAATCCTGAGATCTTCCCTGTTAATTGTCTTCTCAACAAAATTTTTCCTGTCAACTTTTTTTACGGTTTCCGGGATCTTCAAAGCCGGAATCACGCATTTTTCTTTCCCAGCTTCCATAATAATTTCAAGAATTTTTTTTGAACTTATGTACGGTCTCACTGCATCATGAATTAATATTATATCTTCTGCACCGCAGTTTAAATTTATCAATCCTCTGTAAACAGAGTCCTGTCTTAGTTTTCCGCCTTCAACTATTTTTTCGATCTTATAAAAATTGTTCTTTCGAATAATATTTTTCAGCCTACTGAAATATTCTTTCTTTGCGGGAATAATTATCTCATCTATTAAATTGATATTATGAAACCGTGAAATAGTATGAGCAATAATCTCTTTTCCGTCAATTTTCAGAAACTGCTTTGGTGTTTTACTTCCGAATCGTATGCCGCTTCCCGATGCCGGGATAATTAACTTAATGCCCATGAATTATTTAAATTAAAACAAAGAAGTCCAAACTAAAATAAATAATCTGGACTTCATAAATATCAAAATTTCATATCTGACAATTAATATATCAGCATTGCATCACCGTAACTGTAAAATCTGTATTTTTCCTTCACAGCTTTTTTGTATGCTTTCATAATATAATCTCTCTCAGCCATTGCGCAGGAAAGCATCAGCAATGTGCTTTGAGGTAAATGAAAATTAGTTATCAGCTTATCTACAATTCTTAAGGTTTGCGGAGGATGAATGAATCTGTCAGTCCATCCTTTTCCCCATCTTACCTGTCTGCTGGTAATTACATTTGTTTCAAGGACTCTCGCTACCGATGTTCCGACAGCTATTACTTTTTTCTTCTTTGCGATCGATGCATTTATAATATCTGCGGTTTCCTTTGTAAGTTCATAATATTCGGAATCCATTCTGTGTTTTGAAAGATCTTCCACTTCAACTAATCTGAATGTTCCAAGTCCGATATGAAGAGTTATATAAACAATCTTCACTCCCTTTGCTTCTATTTTTTTTAAAAGATCCTTTGTAAAATGAAGCCCGGCTGTCGGCGCTGCAACTGATCCCACGTGGCTTGAATCTGCATAAACTGTCTGGTAATCTTCCTTGTCTTTTTCTGTCGATTCTCTTTTAATATAAGGCGGTAACGGTGTCTTCCCCAGCTTTTCTATGTATTTCGAAAAGTCACCCTGATAATTAAATCGAACTATTCTTCCTCTCGAAGTTGTATTATCTATTACTTCGCAAAAAAGATTTTTTGTGAAAAATATTCTGTTTCCGATCCTTACTTTTCTCGCTGGATCAACTACAACATCCCAGATATTCTCTTCTTCCGACAATTGTCTCAGCAGGAAAACTTCGATCTTGGCTTTTGTCTTTTCCTTTGTGCCGTAAAGTCTCGCATTAAAAACCTTTGAATCATTCAGCACCAGTACATCACCCTCATTCATGTGATCTATTACATCTTTGAATTTCTTTGTTTCCAGTTCACCTGTTTCTTTGTTAAGAAGCATCAGCTTACAGGTGTCGCGGGGGGATTTCGGAACTTTTGCTATAAGATTTTTTGGAATAGGATATTTAAATTGAGAAAGTTTCATCTGTTAAGTTTAAATTATTAATATTTAAAAATGTTTTGTCCGTGTAATTTTAATTATTTTAAAAAGAATAGACGGTGTTCAGGTAAAATTATTTTTTGATATTGTAAAATGCTTTTATTCCCGGGTAAACTGCCGCTGCGCCAAGCTCTTCTTCTATTCTGAGCAGTTGATTATACTTAGCAACTCTGTCCGTTCTGGAAAGTGAACCTGTTTTTATCTGTCCGGCGTTGGTTGCAACAGCAATATCTGATATGGTTGTGTCTTCTGTCTCTCCGCTTCTGTGGCTGATCACATTTGTATAACCGTGTGTCTTTGCAAGTTCAATGGCATCCAGTGTTTCCGTCAGCGTTCCGATCTGATTTACTTTTACTAAAATTGAATTGGCAATATTTCTGTCAATTCCTTTTTGTAAAATTTCAGTATTCGTTACAAACAGATCATCTCCTACGATCTGAATGTTTTTGCCAAGAGCGTCAGTAAGTTTTTTCCAGCCGTCCCAGTCATTTTCAGCCATTCCGTCTTCTATGCTTATGATCGGATAATCTTTCACAAGTTTCTCATACATTTTTACCATCTCATCTGATGTCTTGTCCGGAATGTGTGATTTGTAAAATTCATACTTGCCGCTCTTCCACATTTCACTGGAAGCTACGTCAAGTCCGAGAAATACATCTTTGCCGGCTTTATAACCCGCATTACCGATAGCTTCAAGTATTACATCAAGAGCTTCTTCATTGGATTTTAAATTCGGCGCAAATCCGCCTTCATCGCCGACATTTGTATTGTAATTTTTCTTGTGCAAAACGTTTCTCAGCGAATGAAAAATTTCCGTTCCGCATCTCAGTGCTTCAGAAAAACTCTTCGCTCCGGCCGGTATTATCATAAACTCCTGGAAATCAACCGTGTTATCCGCATGCTTTCCTCCGTTGATAATATTCATCATCGGAACAGGCAGGGTCCTTGCATTTACTCCGCCGATATATTTGTAAAGTGGTAGATTGTAAAAATTTGCAGAAGCATTCGCTGCAGCAAGTGAAACACCGAGAATTGCATTCGCCCCAAGTTTCGATTTGTTCTTCGTTCCGTCAAGTTTGTTCAGCGTTTCATCAAGTAATATCTGATCATCACTGTACATTCCTGTGATCTTCTTTGAAATGATCTTATTCACATTATCAACCGCTTTACGGATCCCTTTGCCGCCGTAACGTTTTTTATCACCGTCACGTAGTTCGACAGCTTCTCTTTCACCGGTAGATGCGCCGGATGGAACTGCAGCTCTGCCGTAAGTTCCGTCTTCTAAAACTACATCTACTTCTATTGTTGGATTACCTCTTGAATCTAAAATTTCTCTTGCGTGGACTTCATGAATTAAAGGCATGTATGTTGGTGTATTTTGTGTTAGTGGTTATTAAAAAGTGCTTTAAAATAAGCTATTATTGACCGGAAAGCAATTCAATTTAAAGGCTTAGAAAATCCTGTTTTTGAAGATTTACAGTCAAATTATCACTTCTCACCTCTTTCAAATAAGACTTCTGAATAAAATCTTTTATTCTTTGTCATCCCCGAAATCTTTTGTCGGGGATCCATTCATGTTTTTTTAGCTGATGATAAAGAAATATTTTAAGCAGATTATAAATTTTTATGATAATTCTATTTAAAAAATTAGTGAAAAATCTTTTAAATTCGGGCATATTAGTGAAATTCGTGGCAAGATTTTTCTTTAATTTTAATTTGGACGGGTGTGCTTTCAAAACTATAAATTAGGATTTGTTTTTATTATGTTATCGAAACAATAAAAATCTATGAACATGATCGATGAAGTTTTTGATTATGACAAACCCGGTCTCGAATATCCCGATTACAGAAAAACTGATCCGCGGATAGCAGAATATATAAATAATGCTTTGGGTTCCGCTAAAACTGTTTTAAATGTAGGCGCAGGCGCAGGTTCATACGAACCTATAAATC
>DAIPYE010000040.1:0-20582 GCA_036782915.1 Bacteroidota bacterium
TTATTACAAGCGCAATCCTACAGGGTCACAAATCCCGTCTGCTTTAAATCTCACAGCATTTATAGAAGGATTTTATAATCCGGCATCAAATAACATGATTTCTGACACTACTTATTTATATTTAAGAAATAATTCATTTCCTTACAACATAACAGATTCTTCGAAAGGAATACTAAATTCATCAGGAACAGGAGTTTTTAATTTTTTAAATGCGGTTAATTCGGTCAATTACTATCTGGTTATCAAACACAGAAATTCTATAGAGATCTGGAGTAAGAACTTTGTATCATTTACATCAGGAACGCTGACTTATGATTTCTCAAATTCTGCGAGCAAAGCATTTGGTGACAATCAAAAGAATGTGGATTCAACACCTTTACGTTTTGCAATTTACAGCGGTGATGTAAATCAGGACGGAACAATAGATGCTGGAGATTTAAGTGCGATTGAAAATGATGCCGGAATATCAATATTCGGATATGTGTCGACTGACATTACCGGAGATGATGCTGTAGATGCATCTGATATTTCTTTGGTTGAAAATAATGCGTTGCTGGGAGTGAATCTTATGGCTCCATGATTTGATTTGGGATTTGGAATTTAGGATTTGGGATTTAAATGATTTTAGATATTAGATTTATGATTTTAGATTTTAGATTTATGATATTAGATTTATGATAATTAGATTTATGATATTAGATTTTAGATATTAGATTTATGATTTTAGATATTAGATTTATAATTTTAGATTTGAAGGTTGCAATAATATTTGGAATTTAAAAATTTGTAATTGAATAAAAGCCGTTTGATAATACTGACGGCTTTTTTTGTCTATTAATACAAGATGAAAATGGATATTTTCAAAAGCGCGACTTTGGAAGGAAAATAATAGTGGGTATTTTTGGTAATTGCTTTCTTTGCTATTAATTAAAGGAGTATATATCTTAAGCAAATTATCTCAAAACTTAAATATTATCAGTTTTATGAAAAAAATACTATTTCTTACAATTTTTATAGCAAGTACGTTCTATTCAAATTTATTTTCACAGCAGAATACTAACGGCTGGTACTGGTTAAATGGAAAACCTAATGGCAATAATCTAAACTGGGCTTATATTACCGGAACCGGAACTCAATTTGCTATAGGAAACAAAGGTACTTTTGCAGCTTCAATTGATGGTGGTTCAAACTGGTCGATTAACAGCCAGGTCGGATTGTCTGATTTTGCGCTTTCATATAAAGATTTAAGAACCGGGTATTTTCTGGATGAAAATACCGGCTTTGCTGCCGGAGGTACAATAGTAAATTCAATCGCCGGTGTTGTTTCGAAAACAATTGACGGAGGAAATACATGGACAAATTATCAATATAACGATACCAGCGGATCTGTAAATGGTATGTATTTTATAAATGCAAATACGGGATATATTTGCGGCGGCACAAGAGTAAGAGTTCATAAAACTATTGACGGGGGATTAACCTGGACTGATATTTCAAACGGACTTTCTTCAACAAATACATACAGTGCAATTTATGCGATCGACGAAAATAATATTTACATGGCTTTCACAACCAGAAGGCTTTATTACACATCAAACGGCGGAACAAGCTGGTCTCTGATTACACTTCCCGGTACAACCGGAGGAACTACAATGGCAGATGTTTATTTCAAAGATGTCAATACCGGTTATGCCTGCGGAAGTCCGAATTATTTTGCATATACAACCAATGCAGGTGTGAACTGGACTCAAAACAATCCATCAACTCCTTTGACAGCTGCACTTAAAGACATTACTTATGACGGAAGTACTTTATACATGATCGGAACTACCAGACCTTATATTTATACATCTGCAAATGACGGAGCGAATTGGGACTCTGTAAGATTTTATGACTCTTTGAATATCAACGAGCCGTTAGGAGTTTCGGTCAATAATGTTGCAGTCAGAGGAAGCAATATTGTAATTGTTGGTGCCAATGGTTATATCACCGAAAGTGTCAATGGTGGAAGTAACTGGACAAACAAAAATTATTCAGTAAATTCAGGCAGTAACTTTTATAACAGTATTACCATGAAATCAACGAATGATATGTGGCTAAGCTCGACTGGTGGTGTTGGATCATTGCTTCACACAACCAATGCCGGTGCAAACTGGACAACTATTCCTTCTGCCCATTCTGTTGCAATTTTTCAACTGGATTTTCCAACTACTGATACAGCATACTCTTGCGCAGGAAATATTGCAGGCAGTATAGGACAGGTAGCAAAGTCATCTAACGGCGGATTTAACTGGGTTTTACTTCCGAATCCGGCAGTTAACCATACATTCCTGACTCTTGATTTCCTTAATGGAAGCACAGGTTATGTAGGCGGGGGCGGTTCGGGATTACCTGCAAATGTTTACAAAACAGTTGACGGAGGAGCTACATGGGTTTCTAAACCTCTTGGTTCATCCGGGTCTGTGTTAAGTGTTCAGATGCTTAGTATTGATTCAGGCTATGCATTGATTTCATCCCGGTTGTATTTTACCTCAAATGGCGGAACCAACTGGAGCTCACCTGTTCCTCCATCAGGAGTATTTACCAATATGTATGTATTGAATAGTGATGTTGTCTTCATAAACGGTACTACGTCTTTATCTTCAGGTAATGCATTGATTTACAAATCAACAAACGGCGGAAGCAACTGGATAAATGTTACAGGCGATTTCCCTGATTCACTAACGGTTAACAGAACAAGATGGCTAAATCTTAATGACGGAGTAGCCGGATGTACTGGAGGACTTGTTGCAAAAACATCCAACGGAGGATTGAACTGGTCAGTTTCAAATCCCGGATTTTCCAATATATCTGACGTAAATTTCCCGGAAAAGAATTTGTGGTATAGCGTCAGCAATACCGGAACTTCATATCCAATCGGACAGAAGACCGATAATATTTCAAGCATTACAGTAAATCTTAATGTTGGAATAGAAGGATTCTGGAATGGTATTTCACAGATTGCCGATACTGTAACTGCGGAGCTGAGATCTTCAGTTTCACCGTTTGGTTTGGTAGCATCATCAAGTACATTATTGACTCCAAATGCAAGTTTCGGAACATTCGAATTCTCTTCAGTTCCGGCAGAATCTTATTACATTGTTGTTAAACACAGAAATTCGATTGAAACATGGAGCGCTTCTCCAATCAGTATGACTTTGGGAGGAAATTACAATTATGATTTCACTACTTCTGCTTCAATGACCTTTGGAGGTAATACTGTGCTTAAACTGGGAAGGTATTGTAATTACAGCGGAGATGTAAATCAGGATGGAACAATAGATTCAGATGATAAAAGTGAAATTGAAAATGATGCTGTTAACTCTGTTTTCGGATATGTGCCGACAGATATAACAGGTGATGATGCAGTAGATGCGTCTGATATTTCCCTGGTTGAAAATAATGCAACGCTTGGTGTATCTGTTATTGCTCCTTAAAAATGTTAAAATAATGTTAATAAACAAAAAGCTGTTTGAGAAATCAAACGGCTTTTTTTATTATTTATTAGAAACGAAATTTTTAGGTTTGGCAGGCTCAGTGTTCATGAATTAAGAATTAAGAATATCTCAAATCCAAAATTCAAAATCCTCAATCTTAGGGAGTTGCAACAATAACTCCAAGCGCAGAATTGTTTTCTACACTGCTGACATCACTTCCATCTACAAAATCATCACCGGTAATATCACTGCTTACATATCCGCTTAATGAATTTGCAGCATCATTCTCTATTTCACTTACATCTGATGCATCAATGATGTCATCCTGATTTGTGTCACCGCTGTATGCACAATACTTCGAACCTTTTAATATCAGATTGCTGCCATAAGCTCTGTTAATATTCTGTGTGAAATCATAATTGTAATAAGATCCGAACAATAAATTCTCTCCACCAGATCTGCTCCATGTTTCAATTGTATTTCTGTGAATGACCTGAAGGTAATATCTGCCTGATTGCATTGTGTAAAATTTAAATACACCTTTCAAAGTTGAAGAATCTATTACTCCTTTTGAGAAATCAATAATATTGTAAGGAGAAACAGTTTGTCTGAGATATACTGATACTGAATCCGTTTTACTCATATTGTTCGAAGGAATGTTCAGCATTGCCTGCATAGCAAATGTCAGATTTATATTAAGATTTTTCAGAAACCATGGTTTCGTCGTTGCATCAGCAGAAAAGAAATTAAATAATCTAAGCGCCACTTTCTTAAAGCCGGAAGTATCGGGATGTGTGCGATCACTTGAAACAAAATCCGAACAAATCCAGTTAAGTCCGTCAATGCGATGGTTAACACCGTCAGCCCATACATAAGGTCCCCATGCAATCCAAGGTGAATTCGGGCTTGCTCCTTTGTAATCAATTGAGAGATCACCGTTGATCTGATCTTCAATAAGCCATTTAACAGTCCAGCCGTTATAATAGGCAAATGGTTCCGGATTAGTTGGTGTCGTAGCATAACCCGCATAGATCCTGCTTGTGCAATAACAGAGTTTTACATTCTGATAATTAGTTTTCAGAATATTCATTACAGTTTTATATTTTGCTTTCAGACCGTTTGAATAAGATACAAAATTAGTATCAGTAGGTCCTGCTTCTGCTTCTTTGTACCAGACTGCCTGAACCTGTTTCGGAGTTACACCTTTTATTGCAAGTCTTTGAACCAATACTATCCAGAACGAATCCAGGGGATTCACAAGATCATTTATATCTTTACCGCCCTGTGCTCCGTTTACAATCACTAATTTAGGATTTATGTTTGTTGAAGCTGATACATAATTCATAAAATCCAGAAACTCAATACCGGTGTTTGACATCCCCACTGACATAAGCACGATCTTACCGTTTAAAGGATCATAATTTCCCGCAGTGTCCAAAGGTACAATATTATTTGCAATATTTTTTCCGTCTGTATTGTGAATGTAAGGTCTGATATTTAATCCTCCCGGATAAAGACCTCCCTGAAATCCTCTGAAGTAACCGCTTCCAAGATCATTTATCGGAGTAAATCCTACGGTAGAATCTGAACAATCAGAATGACATTCTCTTTGAATTAAAATTATAAATATGAAATTCACAAACAGAAAAATTAAATATTTTTTCATAACTGAAAGTAAAGATTTAATCAATGAATTCATTTTAATTAATTAGAATTTAGAAAGTAATAGAATGTTTATTGAGCAATTACAAACTAATTTTATAAATTTCCAAATACAATAATAATGCATTTATATTTTTATATAAATTAAACAATAAAATTAAAAACAATTGATTCCTGAGATCACAACTTTTATAGAAAATATGATATATGCAAATGTTTTTAAACTTTCACAAGAATTTGACAAAACTTTGACAATTGGAAATAATTGCAATAGTATATTTGTATAGAAAATGTTTGACAGAATTGCTGTTAAAATTTCATGTCGTATATTTAAAGAATGAAAAATAATTTTGTAGTTTAAAATAATAAAGTATAATAAATATTTTATATTTTTTAACGAGAATTTTAAAATGAGAAACAGAATCCGGGGACTTATCAGGTTAAGTTTGACGGGAGTAATATAGCTAGCGGGGTTTATTTCTGTAAATAAGATCCGGTGAAATTTTTTGATGCGAAGAAAATTCTGCTTGTTAAATAGTGACAAATGTCCCTATAGTAATTAAACAAATTCCTGCCTCGCCCGAAATACGAGGCAAACCGAAGGCGGGTTCAATGTTCAATGCTTTTAATTTTGAAAAGAGGTTATAAGTATGAAAGCGAAAATAGTAATGCTAATTTTGATTGTATTTAACTGCACATATAATAAAGGTTTTTCTCAGTCTTATGAAGGCGCATTTTATGAAATGTTTTTTGGAATACAGCCGAGCGCAAGAGCAGAAGCTATGGGAAGAAGCATTGTATCAATCCCGGGTGATGCAAACTCCTACTACTACAATCCTGCCGGATCAGCTGCTTTGAATGGAATGAATATTAACGGAAGCGGAACTGAACAGGCTCAATACAATCTTTATTCCAAAGCAACAACTGCTTTCGGAGGCGCATCCTGGAAATTTGGAAAAACTGTTACATTAGGACTCAGCTTTGACATATTTAATACAGGAGAATATGATTTGTCTTATATAGCAAATTCCGGTGATACAGTATCGGGGAAGTTTAACACACAGGTTCAAAATTACAGACTGACGGTAGCTTCTGAAGTTTACAAGAATTTATTTGCAGGATTAAATCTTAATATTTTTGTCCCGGATAAAAATTTTGGATATTTACCATTTGAAAATGGAAATGAGAATGATCCGGTCATGTATTTTGATCTGGGATTATTAAAGTCATATAATTTCGGTTCGAAAGATAAGATGCAAGATCTGAACTTCGGGGCAAGTGTGATAAATCTGAATTCTGCAGGTTACTATTATTCAGACGGAGTTAACAAAGGAAAGCTTCCCCTGATTTTCAGAATAGGATCTTCTTATAATATTCTGCTTAATAAGACTTTCAATTTTCTTTTTAATACTGAATACGAAGATGTTATTAATTCAAAGTATTATGAGGGAATACATACGGGATTTGAGTTCAGTTTACGACCGTTTCTGTATCTCAGAGCAGGATATTTTTTACAGGATGTTCCCGGAACCGGAATGTCCGGTCATTTTACTTACGGGGCTGGAATTAATCCTCTTTTCCTGGGGTACTTAGCAGGTATGGAAAGCGGACATAAGATCAAGTTTCAGTTAATATTTGACTATTCACGTGTGACTCTGACTTCAATTTTAAAAGATAAACAGGATAACGACAAATTTAATTTATTCTCACTTACTTTAATCAGGTGGTTTTAAAATAAAAAGTTAAGATCAGACAATGTAAATTTCCCATTAGCAGCTTACATTTAATATAAAATAATAACTGAATTAAAAACGAATGCGTAACAGTTTTCAAATTAGTTTGACGTTTGCTTGAAGTTTGGTCGACTTTTTTTTGACAAAGTTATGACAATTCACAATATCAGTCATGTTAATTTTGTACAGAAAAAAAATAAATTTTTTATTATGAAAATAATAATTTCCATTTTGATAATAGTTCTGATAACTAATTTCCACTTAATTTCAGTGGCGTTTTCACAGACAGATTCCGGAAAAACTTTTTATACTAAAAAGTTTTCAATTTCCTATTCAGGATTTTACAATATGTATTTAAAAGAATCGAAGGACATTTTGAGATTTCCTGAAATAAAAACGATAGATAATATAAACAAATTCAGATTCTATGAAGACAGTTTAATAAAGATTTCAAATACAGAAAATCTAAAAGTTCATCTGAAATTAAGTGATATTCAGGAAGTGAGTTTTGTAAAAGGAAAAAGTACCGGCAAAGGAATCTGGATAGGAGCGTTGGCTGGAACAGTAATAGGATTTGTAGCAGGAATGGCAATTGGAGATGACGGAGGTATGATATCCAGCTCAGAAGTAAATGCATTGGCCGGCGCAATTATATTTGCACCAATTTGTGCATTGATTGGCGGGATAATAGGAGGAAATGCAAACTCATACAATAATTATGATTTTACAGATATTAAGCTTAACAAAAAGGAAGAACTGATAAAAATCCTGAATTTAAATCATTCAATAAAAAAATCAAATGATCTTGAAAACAAAAATTTACTTATTGATAATAGTTCTGATAAGTAATCTTAATTTAATTTCAACGGTTTTTTCATAATCAGAGTATAATGAAACATTTAATACAGAAAATTTTCGGTTTCATACAATACTTTTCCCGGACATGAAATTAGTTTAAAGTCAGCATCTCCGGTTCATTCAACCCGAATTCAGTTATGAAATATCATTTATCAATTCCCAATGTTCTTTAATCGCTTAGGGTTAATTCCCCTCCGCTTGCGGCGAAAGAAAAACAAATTAAAAACTTCTGAAAAACGCCGAGTTGTCATTCCCGCAAGCTCCAGGCGGGGAGTACCCTCTGGGTCATCAATCATCTAAAAAGCATGATTGGATCGCCGACAAAAGATTTCGGGGATGACAAAGTGTAAAAGTTTTTTACAAAAGTTTAAAAATAGTTTTTAAAGATAACTCGCTGCTAGCGGCGAGGTTATTCATTTTTCTAAAAACGTAAAAATCAAATGTTTTTTTTCTTTGATGAAAGTATGACATAACTTTGACAATACTGTGACAATTGGAAAAGTACTGATTATTAATTTTGTACAGGTTAATGAAATATGAGAATACTTCAGCATTCTCAAAATAAATTGACAGGAAAGTACAAATTTAAAGATCCCATGAAAACTTCATTAAAAATATTGATCCCGGTTATAATAATATTCTTTTTTTCAGCAGACAACTTTTCCCAAAGCACTGATTCTTTGAAGAAAGGATCCTTTTACAGTTTTACTTTAAACAATGGTTCTGTCTTAGAAGGAAAGATCCTTAGTGTTGATTCTCAATATGTTTATGTAATGACTGTTAATGGAATGAATGAAATCAAGAAGGAGTACATTCATAATTTAAAACAGTTAGGACAAACATTCGCGGAAGAATATTTTTCTACATACAAAAAACCTCAATACAAATATTTTCTGAGTATTGATATTGGATTAGCTTTTCCAAAATTTTCTCAGGAAAAGTCCTATTACGGATACTATTATTTCGGAGTAAATAACACAGTAAATACCGGATTAAATATTTCAGCTGATTATACAGCATTCTTCAGCAGGTCAATGGCTGTAAGGTCAGGAATTGCTCTTTCATATATGAAAAATAAAGACGAAACCAGAAGTGACTATTATAATACATTCAGCACAACCGGCGGAAGCATGACACAGTTTACTATTCTGGGTTTAGATCTGCTGGGAGGTACATTTCATCCTGAAGACAAAATTAATTTATACTTCCTTGCCGATGCAGGTATTGGGAATGTAAACAGCAGTTCTGTAATTCAGGAAAGTTACTACATTAGTTACTATGACCCTAGTTATTTGGATCATAATACATATACGATTAACCCAGAAGCGCAATGGTTTTTTAAATACGGATTTGGAGCAGGAATCACATACAGTTTAAATGAAAATATTAACCTGAAGGCTGAGGTTAATTACGATTTATATAAACTTGAATCAGGTTATTACGGAGATTTTGATAAATTAATTTTTAAGACAGGAATTGCCTTTATTAATTTTTAAAGAAAGCATAATCATGAAAAACTTTAAACTAATAATTCTTCTTACTGTAATATTCACAAACAGCATGATCTTTGAAAGCTGTTATCATAATCTCCAGCCGGGAGAAGTTGATATAGAAAAAGCCGGGAGTAATTTTCAAATAACAACTCCATCAAAGTGCCACACATTTGACGGGTCAGTGATTATTTACAGGGAAGGATTCAATGTCGTTCAAAATAACATTTTGGGGACTGGTTGGAGATATTATTTCGATGGCAATGAAGAAATAATTAATGTAACAAGTTTTCCTCTTGACAGTATTATTGCAATCACAACTTATGATGACCTTACCGGAGGAAGAGCAATTGCAAATGTCAGTCTCGGATTAGTTCCGACAGTAATCGGAGCTGCAGTTATTTACTGCGCAATTTGTCCCAAGTGCTGCTTTGGCTCATGCCCGACTATTTATACATTTGACATAGACGTTCCTTCTCTTGAGACTGAACTTTTTTCATCAAGTATTTCCAGAATGCTCGAAGGTGATGATCTGGATAAACTCAAACAGAAAATTCCTGAAAATGGTATTTATGAAATTAAGATAACGAATGAAGCTATGGAGACTCACTACATTGACAAATTCAATCTTATACTTGCAGAGCATCCTTCAGGTACTAACATTTTTCCGAATATAAACAAGGGACTTACAATAATGAACACTCCTCTGCCGCCTGAAAACGTTTTCAATTCTGTTGGTAAAGAAATTACAAAGACGATTTATATTGAAGACACATTATCTTACAGAAGCGGGATGGAAATGGTAAATGAATTAAAGTCAGGACCGAAGTATGACTGGATAGCTTTCACATCTTCAGTTCCTGAAAATGCAGTCAAAGCGAAGCTTCTTGTCAGATACAGGAATACATTGTTAAGTACAATTTTGTTTTATGATGTTGTGCTCGGCTCACAGGGAATAAAGGCAGTTGAATGGATTGAAAAAATGAATAATGATGCTGTCTATGCACAGGATTTTAAAATGATATACGATAACTTTTCGGGTATGCAGCTTGAGAAATTTGAAAACGGTGAATGGATATCTGCAGGTATTTTTCCTGATGCCGGTCCGATCTGCTGGAAAGATGCTGCGGCTGAAATTCCGGTTTTAAATACTGATGAGAAAGAATTAAGGTTAAGAGTGAAATTTATACCGGATAACTTTATGATAGACTATATCGGAATAGAATTCTGCAGTTCTGAAGAAAACAAAATAGCTGTTATGAATCTAATTCCTTCAGGAGTAATAAATAATTCTAAAGACAATTTCATTCAAATATACAAAAAGTTAGAATCTGCAGATAAAAATTATTTAATCACTGGTCCTGGAGATTCATATAGTTTTATTTACAAAATAGAAAAAAGAAATGACATAGAACAGAGTCTTCTGATCTCTTCTAAAGGATATTATAATGAATGGCTTCGAGGTTCATGGATAAAAAACGATTCTATGAGACAAGCATTCAATCTTTACAACATAAATGAAAATCTGAGGAATCTTGCAGAAAGCTGGGAAATGAACAAGACGCTGATTGAAAGCGAATTTTTTCACACAAGGATTCCCGTAAAGGAGAAGTAAAATGAAAACACTAATCTGTATTACATTGTTAGTTTTGATTTTTGGAATGTCGTCATGTACATCTTCGGATTATGTTCCCGGTCCCAACGGAGATTATGCTGAAATAACGCTAAAGGGTAACAGGGAATTACACGCTGAACTTCTGTTTGTTACCGACACAATGATTTTTGTTGATTCCAAAAACAGCATAGTCGGATTAAAAACTAAAAATTTAGATGAAATTAAATTTGAAAAATATAAAGACGATTCATGGTTAATAGGCGTTGCATTACTGGATGTTTTGCCTGCTCTAATAATAGCAATATCAGCTGTAACTGATAATGATTTATCGCCTGCTGTTTATGCTATGATCCCTGCTGCGATTACTTCGACATTATATATTTTATCATCACCTAAATCTACTTTTGATAATCTGAACAAAAAGTCAGATATATTTGAGCTGAAAAAGTTCTCAAGATACCCGGGAGGTATTACCGACAGGCAGTTTAAAGCGCTACTTAAATATTACAAACAGGATACCTGTATTTATTTGAATTAATTAGTTAAAAGTTTATATAAAAGTAGTTAAGAACAATTCGAGTCAGTAAAAAAGATGAGCGGATGGAAATATAAATTCAAAACAAAAAAATAAACAGAAAAATCATAAAAGCAAATAAATTTTACATTCTACTCTTTAGCGGCGGGATTTTCAATGTTACAATATATTTGTTAAAGTTGTAAACTTTCTTAAAAATCATTATTATGTCTTGTCCTGAAACAGGTTTACAAAAAGTTACTTCATACTTTTTTCAAGTTCACCCAGCTTCTCAAGAAGCCATACTTTATTCATTACTTCCGTTGACTTCTGAATTTTTTCCTTCAGCTTCAACATTTTGAATTCATCAAATCTGAGTCTGAGCTTTATCAGTTCATTAACCAGATTAAGAAATTTAATATAACGATTTCGTAATTCGTCTTTAATAAGCCTTGAACTTTTCAGGAAATGTTTAAATGCATCAATGTGAGACAAAGCAGATTCATTGGAATTCAATTCATATAAAGAAAGAAGAATTAGTTTGCGAATGTCATTTTTAAAAAATAGATTCTCATTTGTTGTAGCCAGGAGATCATTAAAATCAATTTTAGCGCAATGAATTAAAGTCTTTTCATAATTCTTATTCAGAAATTCAAGATGAGCATTGGAATAAACAGACAATTCTTCTCTGCTTTCAGGATCAGAAAGATTCAGATAATTGCGTATAAAATTCTGAAGAACTGACGATTGACGCAGAGTCATACATAGTACAACTATATTTCTGTAGAGATTAAGGTCAATAAAACTTTTACCTTTGTGAGAGAGAACATTCTGCTTAAGCATTTCAATAAGAATATTAAGCAGTTCTTTATTATAATTATCAAAACCTTTGTCTATTTTATTACTGCAGAAAGTCTGAAACATTGAATAAATGTTTTTTCTGTCAATATCATGAAATGTTTTGAAATGCTTATGGAAAAGTTTTTTAGCTGCGAAATAGTATTCCTCATTTTCATTATTCCCCCTAAAGCACATGCATAAATTAAAATAAATCATCAGAAGCGGGGAGTCAGTAAAATCATCAAAATTATTTTTTACATATTCTATTAAAAGATTTAAAAATTCAAAATCATGTTTGATTTTCACACGTTGCTCCTCTACGATAAAATAAAAATAAAACTCCATCATATTGATCAAAAATAGTTTTAAATTACAGAGCATCTGTTCGTTTCTGAAATTATCAGTCAGTGTTTTATCCACAAGCATAAAGCTTTTCGCTTCATAGATAAAGACTTTGTTTGAGAAATATACATTGTCCTTATTCTTTTCCTTAGCTGTTTCCTTTTCAAGCATTCTGATTTTTTTCTCCATTACATCGAAAATGTTTCTTTTATTCAGTTCTTCGATTACCATTTTCTCATTTCCAAAATTTTCTTTTGAATGAATCTGCTGCAAAAATCCTTCGCAAAGTAAGTTTAAATCCGAGAAAAGATTTCTGACATAAGATTCGCGGTACTTTTCCTTTACATGCATTTCGCGGAATAGATTTTCTTTAGAGATATCTTCCGGCTTGAATAATGGATGATATTTTTTAAGAATATGAAAAAACTGAACTACTTTTTTATTCTTATTATGAAAAGGAGAGTTAAGGTAGTCTTCAAACTGACATAACTCGTTCTCTGAAAAACTTTTCAGAATCAATATAGAGTCTATTTGCTTCATTTAATAAAAGTTATAAAACATTAATCTTATATTACAGTCTTTAAAATTGATGAAATCCGAAATGATTTTAAATCCGTCCAAAGCGTTTGATTTAGAATCTATTTTTATTTTAACACGAAGATCACAAAGCAATCACAAAGGTCACAAAGATTTAGTTTCCTTTTGAATTTCTGACATTTAATTCTTATCCTTTGAGTTCTTTGTGAATTCTTTGTGGTCTTTGCGTTAAAAAAATAATTTTCATTGGTTCCTTTTTTTAAAATATATAATGTTTCAGTTTTTGAATTATAACTAATCTAATTTCACTTTAAAAAATTAATTGAACAGCAATGGAAATGATACAAAAGGAATATTCCATTCAACAATTCAAATTATTCTCCTGAAATCAGACACATAATTTTATTAATGATTAAAAAGATGCAAATTGAAAAAATTCTCTTTGTAAAAAAATACTTCAAACTGTTATTTTACTGATGTTGAAAGAAAGCAATTTGTAAATTATAATAACCATCGAAAATATTTATCAAAGGAGAACCATATTATTAAAAAATTCTATTTCATAACTGACAAATATATAAGCGGTAATAAAATGTTCTGTCAATATTTCAAATATATTTATTAAAATTAAAAATAAAAAACTCCCATGAAAAGTATACTAAATAGCATCATAGCAATTATTTTTTTTATTTGTATTGGAATTTCATCTGAATCACTATTTGCTGCTCAGATTCAAAATGATGTAAAGTTAAATGAACAAACACAGAAGAACGATTCACTTCCGGCAGGAGTTACTCAGGACTGGCTCAGCAGTCTGACAGATGAAAACGGTAATAAATTTATTCAGGAAAATTCAAATTCAAAATCATCAGAGGAAGAGTCTGAAGGAGATGCCTTTCAAAGGAAGATTTTTAATGGTCTTTCACCTGGCGCAGGATTTGGAACATCTGTGAGTTCAGCAGGGGATGTAAACGGTGACGGATATGATGATATCATAGTAAGTGCTTTTGTATATTCATCAGCAACCGGTAGAGCATATATTTATTACGGCGGAATAAATATGAATACCACTCCTGATGTAATTTTGACCGGTGAAGCAATCAATAATTACTTTGGAATTTCAGTCTCTTCAGCAGGCGACGTAAATGGTGACGGATACTCGGATGTGTTTGCCGGAGCTTACGGTTACAATTCAAATACCGGCAGAGCATATATTTATTTTGGGAGTTCTAATATGGATAACACGGCTGATGTAATATTGACAGGAGGCGCGGCATCTGATCTGTTCGGTGTGTCGGTTTCATCAGCAGGAGATTTGAACGGAGACGGATATTCGGATGTAATAGCAGGAGCAAGCGGATACATTTCAGGTACAGGCAGAGCGTATATATATTTTGGCGGTTCATCTATGAATAATGTTGCAGATGTAACAATGACAGGAGCAGCTGCATCAAATTTTTTCGGATATTCAGTTTCATCCGCAGGCGATGTGAACGGAGACGGATTTGCAGATGTAATTTCCGGAGCTTACGGCTATAATTCATCCACCGGAAGAGCATATATTTATCTTGGAGGTACATTAATGAATAACATCGCTGATGTAACATTAACCGGTGAGGCAGTGAATAATGATTTAGGTTATTCAGTTTCATCTGCGGGAGATGTGAACGGAGACGGATATGCAGATGTAATAGCGGGAGCATTTGGATATAGTGCAGCTACTGGCAGAGCATATATTTACTATGGAAGTTCTAACATGAACAATGCCGCTGATGTAACAATTACCGGAGAGCCCGGAGGCAGTAGCTTTGGTGCTTCAGTTTCATCAGCCGGAGATATAAACGGTGATGGGTATGCAGATGTAATATCCGGAGCTTATGCATACAACACATTTACAGGTAAGGTATATGTTTACTTTGGCGGTTCATCAATGAACAATGTCGTAGATGCAGCATTGACCGGCGAGGGAACAGGAAATTCTTTCGGAAGATCTGTCTCGTCAGCAGGTGATATAAACGCAGACGGATATGATGATATTCTGATTGGAGCAAATGGTTTTAATGCAAATACCGGAAGGGTTAATTTATATGATTATTTTATGAAAGGTAATCTGACAGAGGAATTCACAATGACGGGAGAATCTACAGGTAATTCCTATGGTACAGTTTCATCAGCAGGTGATGTAAATGGGGACGGATTTGATGATATGATTGTAGGTGCCAGTAATTACAGTTCAAATACCGGCAGAGCTTACATTTATTTTGGCGGAGTTTTTATGGATAATGCGGCAGATGTTATACTAACAGGTGGGGCTGTAAATAATTATTTTGGCGGATCAGTTTCATCCGCAGGCGATGTGAACGGAGACGGATATGATGACGTCATAGCAGGAGCTTCTGCATACAGCACAAATACGGGAAGGGCATATATTTACTTTGGAGGTTCATCAATGGATAACACACCGGATGTAACAATGACAGGCGGAGCTGTAAATAATTATTTCGGTTGCTCTGTTTCATCAGCAGGCGATGCAAATGGAGATGGGTATTCTGATGTAATAGTTGGAGCAAATGGATATAATACTAACACGGGACGAGCTTACATTTTCTATGGAGGCTCATCAATGAATAATACCGCAGATATTACAATGACCGGAGAAACTATAAATAATTCTTTTGGTTCTTCAGTTTCGTTTGCCGGAGATATGAACGGTGACGGATATTCGGATGTAATTGTCGGAGCATTCAGATACACTTCAAATACCGGAAGAGCATATGTTTTCTTTGGAAGTTCATCTGTAAATAACCAACCGGATCTTACATTCACAGGTGAAAATGTTGGTGATTATTTTGGTGTATCGGTTTCATCGGCGGATGATGTAAATGGAGATGGATACTCTGATATAATAGTCGGAGCTCCGGTATACAATTCTTCTGCCGGCAAAGTATATATTTACTATGGCGGCATAATGATTAATAATTTTGCGGATGTTATAATGGTCGGTGAGGCTTCAACTTCATTAGGCGGATCAGTTTCATCAGCGGGCGATGTAAACGGTGATGGATATTCAGATGTAATTGCAGGAGCTTACACTTATAATTCCAATACCGGAAAAGCATGCATATACCTGGGTGGTTCGAATATGAACAGTTTAACTGATGCTGTAATGGTTGGTGAAGGTGGAATTGATCAATTTGGTGAGTCAGTTTCATCAGCAGGTGATCTAAACCGGGACGGCTATTCAGACTTCATAGTGGGATCTTATTATAATAACATAAATACAGGAAAAGCATATTTATATTATGGATCTGCTATCAGCATAAAACCAATACTTATGCATGTCAGGGATGTACCGAATGATCAGGGAGGTTTTATTGATTTGAAATGGGCGAGAAGTTCGTATGATGTCATAAGTACTAATATCATTACAGATTATCTTATTCAGCGAAGCGCTCCTCCTGTCAGCGGAAATTATGCTTGGGTAAACATCGATTATATTCCAGCAACAAAGGAACTGTTCTATTCATATATTGCCGGCACTCCTTTTGATTCTTCATCATTAAGTAACGGAGCATTCTTTTTCAGGATCACGGCAAGAACTTCTGATCCGAATCAGTTCTGGCGATCGGCAATTCTCTCCGGAAGAAGCGTTGACAATATTGCGCCGCTTATGTTATCAATATTTACTGCCGCTCCGGTTTTGAATAATGTAGTTTTAAACTGGAAGCGAAGTAATTCATCCGATCTGCTGAATTACATTATTTACAGAAGCACTTCACCGAATATTGACCCGGAGACTGAACCTGTAATTGCGACAACTTCTGATTCAACTTATCTCGATACATCTCCTTTGAGCGGATTGTATTACTATTTCATTGTTGCTCAGGACATTCACAATAATAAAAGTCCTGTTGCAGTTGCCGAAAGTCCGAATATGGCTTTGAATCTTACAATGTTCATAGAAGGATTTTATAATGCAGGAAGTAATTCACAGGTTAGTGATTCCGTTACTGTTGAATTAAGAAATGCAACTTCGCCTTTTGCTGTTGCTGATATATCAAAAGTTATTGCAGCTTCTGACGGAACTGCAATTTTTAAATTCGGCACTGCTTCAAACGGAAATTACTTCATAGCTGTAAAACACAGGAATTCAATTCAGACATGGAGTAATACAACAATTGCATTATCCGTTACAACTTCTGCGAATTTCAATTTTACTTCTTCAGTATCACAGGCATTTGGAAATAATATGATTCAAATTGATGCTTCACCGCTAAGATTTGCAATTTACAGCGGTGATGTGAATCAGGATGGAATTATTGATGCATCAGATTTAAGCTCAGTGGAAAATGCAGCGTCGGTGTCATTAAGTGGATATGTATTAACTGATTTAACAGGGGATGATTTTGTTGATGCAGAAGATCTGAGTATTGTCGAGAATAATGCGTCGAATTCGGTGAGCGTAGCGCAACCGTGATAAAGTATACTTTCATCAAAGTTACAGGAAGTAAGTAAGTTAAATTTCACAATCGTGAAAGATTAACCGGCAGCCTGTGGATTACCACAGAGATTCTGAGGAACCCAACAGGTTGTCAGTTCAAACTGACATTTTGTCTTAAATTAAATTTTTAGAAATGATAATTTTATCAGCACATTTCTTTGAAAGGTATTGATCTAATATTCACATATTTATTTAAGATCCTTTTAGGAATGTCAACTCGCTCGGGGTGACCGATCGCCTTTTAATTCATTCACCTTTTCCATAAGCCATTTCTTAAAAGGAAGATTATGGTCTTTTAATATTTCCGTTTCAAGAATGCCGATATCTTTTTTATTTCCGGATTCTTTTATATTTAATAATTCATTTACTTTTTTAAAAAATATTCTTTCACGGTCCTTTATTTTATCCGGAAGATCTTTAGTATTCGCAATATATTCCTTTATGGATTTTGTGAGAGAATTTGCCTGCTCAAAATAACCTAGTTCAAAATAAATTAGCAGAAGCAGTTTCTTTGCATCCATTTTAAAATAAAAGAAATCATCATGAACCATTATAAGATTTTCCAGTGATTTACCGAATTCTTTTCTTCCGAAATGAACATACGCATACGAAAAATACCTCATGTTTTCGCGGTATTCCGGCTTTAATTCGTTTATATAATCATTTACAAAAGTTTCGAACCAGTCTGTTTCATTGAATGTAAATGCGCAGATAGCAATATTCCTGAATTTAACTATATCCATAATATCATTCTCGCTGTTTTTATACACGCCAAGCTCAACAGATCTTTTATGTATCTCGAATTGCTCTCTTCCGAATATTCCGGGATTGTCATTCCGACATTGAAGAGAACAATATGAGATAAGCATTGTATATAGATAAAATCTTTCGCTCTGACCAAAAAGAGAATAGTATTCATCTACCATTTTTTTAAATTCAAAATAATATTTGTGATCTTCAGTATGTTTCATCATCAGATATGCCGCATAGTTTACCGCAACGTAGGGATAAAATTTATCATTATTTTTTTTCATTACTTCCAAAACTCCCCCAGAATCAAGATGACTCATGAGATTATCAATAAGATTTTCTCTGAAATTAACATTGTGCGTCTTTGCTGCGATACTCAATTCGGGATTTCGGTAGCCTTTTATCAGTGCTGCCACCGCAAAACATTCACCTTGTAATATGATAGATTCCACAGCTCCTGAAATGTCGCCATTTTCAATATTGTACACCATAGAGTTTTGAGCTGAATAAAATTGATTAATAAAATCCATGACACCTCCTTTTTCCGGGAGTTCATTATTGGCAGTGGAATTTTTAAATATTTTCTCAAATTCTTTGTAAGATCGCTTCTCTCTGAGCCCATTCAAGAGATAGTATTCTCTCCTGTGGGAATCTTCATTCAGCCCGGTCTGAACAAGAAATTCTTTGCAGAGTTTAAACATTTCGGAAGACAGTGTATGTATTAAAGTTTTTGATTTTAATTTATCATACTTTTTTCCGGGATACAAATTTTCATAAAAATTCTTTTCGTTGAAAATTTCTTTCTCAAATCCCGGATAATATTTCTTCAGACAATTGAAAAACGCTGATAGATCTCGCCCGCGATTGAAGTAAGGCGATTCTATGAATAATTCTAATTCCCGGAATTCATGCGATGTAAATGTTTTAATTAAATTTATAAGTTTGGAATTCTTCATGAAAAAGTTTAAATGGAAAATTTTGTAAGAATAAAATATTCAGAAGTTAAATTATAGCTTATTTTTGATATTTTCAGCCTCATTTTTTATAATTTGTCTGTAAGAATCGCTAAAAAGTTTGGTTGGAGTAAGATATGATAATAAGTAATTTGTTAAAAATTAATTAATCAATCATATTTTCGGAGGGAAAAATGAGTATTAGAAATTTTACAATTGCAGCCATAATTTCAATAGTTTTATTTTCATTTAAAGGTACAGATTCCATTTTAGAATCCTCCGAAAGCGGGCGGAACAGGGGAGTTGATTTAAATTGTCTTCCTCCGCCCTGCTTCGGAAATATTAAAAGCCAAAATAATCCGGAGAATAATTCATTGGACCATTCTGAGGGCATTCAGCCCTCTTCAAAAGATATTGACAAGAATTGGTACTCAGGAGCAATGGAAAATATTCAGAGGGAAGAATATAAAATTACTTATTCCGAAGAACTCGGTGCGTTTCAGTCACCCAACCGTGCAAACAATATTCGTTTTATTTATCATAATGACGGGTTCACCGCTAAATCAAGGATCAACAAAATTCCGCTATTTGATCTCAGAGATAAGAGTATTAAGGAAAGTGATAAGAAGTATGAGAGTATTCCTGAGTGGAGCATAGATTTTGAACTTTCAGGCGTCAGACGTCAAATGTCAAACGATAAAAATTATACCCCCGCCGGCTTGTCAAACCGGCATGATTTTATCGGGGATCCATTTATACAGCTTGAAGAACATGAATTAAAAGTAGCAGGCAGCAAAGCATCAATTGAAAACGATAATATCCGGATTGAATACACAAATAATGAAGATGGTATGCGACAGGATTTTATATTTAAGAAAAAACCTGAAGGCGAAGGAAAGCTAAGATTGAACATAAATGCCGGCACAAAATTAAAGATGATAGTCGGAGCAGATGCGCTTATGTTTAAGGATAAAAATGGAGTTGATAAAATGAAATATTCCGCTCTCAAAGTGTGGGACGCAAACGGTGTCGAACTACGAGCCTATTTTGAGAAGAGTGAAAAATTACAAATTACAAATGACAAGTTACAAATAGAAAATCAAAAATCCCAAATCCGAAATTCCAAATCCCAAATCAAAGAAAATCTCAAATCATTCTCCATCGTAGTCAACGACGAAGAAGCAGTTTATCCAATAACTATTGACCCGCTTTCCACTAATCAAAGCTGGAAAGCAGAGAGCAATCAGGCAGGTGCTTACATGGGTTGCAGTGTCGCAACTGCCGGAGATGTTAACGGTGACGGGTACAGTG
>DAIPYE010000041.1:0-19900 GCA_036782915.1 Bacteroidota bacterium
GACAAATCTGCAAAGCAAAAAATCCGGATTGCAGCGGTTGTTTTTTAAATGTTATTTGTCCGTCTGCTTTTAAAATTTAAAATTTAAACTTAATTTCATGTTGAAAAAAACAAAAAAAGATCTGGCTAAAATTGAATTTCTGTTAATGGATCTTGACGGATGTCTTACAACGGGACATATTATTTATTCGAGTGACGGGACAGATACGAAAATATTTCACACACATGACGGTTATGGAATTGTAAGAGGCAGGGAACTCGGGCTTAAGTTTGCTGTGGTCAGCGGAATGAGTTCGGTAGTAAACAGAATGCGATCGGAAAAACTTAAGATCCATCATATTTACGAAAATATAGAAGATAAGTTAATTCCGTTTGAAGAATTAAAGAGTAAGTATAACCTCACGAATGAAAAATTTGCTTACATAGGAGATGATGAATTTGATTTACCTTTGTTAAAAAAAGCCGGAGTTTCATTTGCGCCGAAGAATGCAATAGATAAAGTAAAGAAAAGTGTGGATTTTGTCTGCAAGAAGAATGGCGGTGAAGGCGCAGTAAGGGAAGTTGTAGATATGATTTTGCAGGCAAAAGGTCTGATTTAGTTGTAACAATCTATTTGAAATTGGTCATAAATTTGTCTTACATGAAATTTAGTATGGCATCCGTTAAATACTGCAATTAAATTAATGAGGCAAAAATAACTGCTTTTTTTATTTTGAAAATGTATACCAGACCATTCAGACCGGATTCATTTTATAATATTTACAATTCCGGAAACAACCTGGAAAATATTTTTTATACAAAAAGAAATTATGAATATTTTCTGAACAGGTATGAAGAATATATGACGGGTTTTGTCATTACTTATTCTTATGGTTTAATTCCCAATCAATTTAATATACTCATCAAAACAACTGCTGATGTTTGCGATACTTCGAATCAACTTAGAAAGTTTTTTATCTCTTACTCAAGTTACATTAATTTACAGGAAAAAAGAACAGGCAGTTTATTTCTAAAACCATTCCGAAAAAAACCTATAAAAGATACAGGTCAATTGTTAAATGAAATTTTTTATATACATAGTAAACCTGTTCTTGAAGGAATTTGTAATAATTTTGAAGATTATGACTGGAATTCATACAGAAATATATTGGGTAAATCTAAAACACTTATTTGCAGAGACGAGGTTATTAAATTGTTTGGAGAGAAAGAAAACTTTATTCAATTCCATTCCGAAATGTTGAATTCAGAAAAGAATCAATGGTTTTAATCTGAAACGAGATGCCATCCGGTTGCCATCCGGTTGCCATCTGGTTGCCATCTGGTTGCCATCTGGTTGCCATCTGGTTGCTATCTGGTTGCCATCTGGTTTTTTTGTATCTCACATATATGAGATTGAATAATAAAGTTAATATTCATAAATTTTTGTTATGAAAAAGATCAATACAATACTTCTCTTAGTTTTTTATCTTTCTGTTACTACCTGTAATATATTTTCACAGACCAACATAAAAAGAGAACACATATCAAATGACCTTGGAATATCAGGTGATCTTGTTTATTGTATTAAGCAGGACAGTAAAGGCTTTATTTGGTTCGGGACAATGTTCGGTCTTGTCAGATATGATGGAAACGATTATAAAATATACAGATATGATCCTCTTGATTCTAATTCACTTTCAAATGACGACGTAATTTCTATTTTCGAAGATAAAAATAATGATCTCTGGATCGGAACATACAATGGCGGTTTGAATAAATTCGACAGGCATTCAGGAAAATTTAAAAGATTTCTCTCTGAAGAAAGTAACCCATATAGTCTGAGCAGTAACACAGTATGGGCAATCTTTCAGGACAGTGAAAATTCTGTCTGGGCTGGTACCGAAAACGGCTTAAATAAATTAATTGAATCCACAGGTAAATTCAAAAACTATAAAAAAGATTCTACCGGAAAAGGAAGTATAAGCGGTAACGATATCAGATGTATAACTGAAGACAAAAACGGAAATTTATGGATCGGCACTGCAGGTGATGGTCTTAATAAATATGACAGCAAAACTGAAAATTTTGAAGTTTATAAAAGAGATTCATTAAATAAAAACAGTCTTCTCGGTAATTTTGTAACATCTTTAGTTACCGATAATGATGGATTTTTATGGATCGGAACTGCAAGAGGACTTAATAAATTTGATGAAATTAAAAATGAGTTCATAAGCTTTCAAAGAGATTCGGCTGACCAACATTCATTAAGCAATGACCTTGTTTATTCAATTAAAAATGACGGTAATGATCATTTGCTTATCGGGACTCAAAACGGACTGAATAAATTTGAAAAGTCAACCGGTAAATTTGAGAAGCTAATTATTTACCCGGACAGTAAGAAGCAGGAAAGCATATTGACATTTGAAAAAGACAGATCAGGTGTAATATGGATCAGTGAGTATAAAAAAGGATTAATTAAACTTTATGAGCAAAAAGAGAATTTCAGAAATTTCCTTCCCGGAAATGATGTGAAAAGTATTTATGAAACAGAATCCGGAATATTTTATATCGGTACTACAAACGGTCTGGAAGTAATAGATGAAACCGGAAAAAATATCAAGACTTATCTTCCTGAAAAAAATAATCAGAATAGTCTTAGCAGCAATATGGTAAATTCTGTAACCGGTGACAATGAAGGAAATCTATGGATCGGTACAAATAATGGTTTGAATAAATTTAATATTGAAAAAAAAGAATTTACAAGATATTACAATGTTCCGGGTGACTCCGGTGCAATTTGCAGTAATAATGTTTTGAAATTATTGTATGATAAATCAGGGATTCTATGGGTTGGCACTGACAATGGTTTGAGCAGATTAGATCCGGGGTCTGAAAGATTTGTCAGTTACAGGAATGATGTGAATGATAAATATAGTTTAGCCGAGAACACGATCTTATCTTTATATGAAGACAAATATAATACGATCTGGATCGGAACATATAAAGGATTAGAAAAGATGAATAAAGATTCCGGGAAGTTTACACATTTTAGTAAAGATCCCGGAAATTCAAAAACTATAAGCAATAATTATATTTTCTCTTTTTGTGAAGACAGATATGGAAATTTCTGGATTGGTACTGGCGGCGGATTGAATGTATTTGACAGAAACAGTGAAACATTTTTTCACTTTGCAGAAAAAGAAGGACTCCCGAACAGCGTAATAGCAGGAATTGAGGAAGATAATAACGGATTTCTGTGGCTGAGTACTTTTAAGGGAATATCAAAGTTTGATATTCAAAACAGAAGTTTTAAAAATTATGATTCAGATGACGGATTACAAAGTAATATGTTCAATACAGGTTCATATTTTAAATCAGCCAAAGGTGAAATTCTTTTTGGAGGAATTAACGGATACAGTAAATTTGATCCTGATAAAGTTATTCAAAACAATTTTAATTCAGAAGCTATTCTGACATCGCTTACGAAATACGAAGGAAAGAAATTTACGGAAAAAGATATTTCAAATGAAAATGATATAGATCTGAATTACAAAGAGGATGTTATTAAAATCAAATTTACTTCTACTGATTTTTCAAACCCTGCGAAAATATTATATTCTTACAAACTTGAAGGTTTTGACAAAGACTGGACAATTCCCGGAAATGTCAAAGAAGCTGTTTATACAAATCTTGATCCGGGAAATTATGTTTTCAAAGTAAAAACAACAAATTCCGATGGCGTATGGAATGAAAAAGAAACTTCTTTAAAAATATTTATAAGTCCGCCTTTCTGGAGAACATGGTGGTTCTATTCAATCGTTGCATTAACATTGATTGGTCTGACAATACTGATCTATAATTACAGAGTAAATAATAAGATCAGAAAATTGATTGAGCTTGAAAAGATCAAGGAAAGAGAAAGAGAACTGATGAGAGAGCAGGCATCGAGAGACTATCACGATGAACTCGGGCATAAGCTTACAAGGATTTCTTTATACAGCAGAAGGATAAATAAAAAACTCCGCCCCACAGCAAACGGACTGACAAATGATCTTAACAGTATTGTCGAAACTTCAAACAGCCTTCAGAGCGGAGCTAAAGATCTTATCTGGGCAATGAATCCTCAGGAAGATTCTCTTTACGATTTTGCAGTGCGGCTTAAAGATTTCGGGAATGAGCTTTTTGAAAATACTGGTATTACTTTCAATTTCGATGGCATTAGTGAGTCATTCAGAAATGTTACATTATCAATGAACAGTAAAAGACATTTGATCTATATTTTCAAAGAAGGAATGAATAATATTTTGAAATATGCAAACTGCACAAAAGTAAATCTGACGTTTGATCTGTATGACAATGATCTGGAAATTTTGCTTGAAGATAACGGAGTCGGTTTTGACATAAACAACTGCGCTAAAGGTTACGGGTTAAAAAATATTTTCTCACGTTCAAAGCAGATAAATATTAATGTAAACATTTCTTCAGATGAAAAGACAGGAACCAAGATAAGATTGAAAGCATCAATATCAAACTTAGTATCTGCCTAATGCAAAATAAAATGATAAATATTTCAATTGTTGAAGACGATAAACTTATCAGGGAAGCTTTACGTGACTTTATAAATGAAGAAGACAGATTGAAATGCATTGGTTCATACCCAGACTGCGAAAGCGCGCTCGATGATCTGAATAAAAACAGACCGGATGTAATGCTTATGGATATTGAACTTCCCGGAATGTCAGGGATAGAAGGGGTAAAAAAGATAAAGGAAAAATTTCCTAAGATCGATATTATAATGCTTACAGTTCATGAAGATCTTTCGCTTGTTTTTCAGGCTTTGAGCGCCGGAGCATGCGGCTATCTGGACAAGAGCTCAACTGAAGAAAAGATCATCGAATCTATAAAAGAAATTTATGACGGCGGAGCGCCGATGTCATATAAAATTGCCAAACTTGTTGTTTCATCCTTTCAGAAAAAAACTGAAACAGAACTTACTCCGCGGGAAATGGATGTTTTAAATCTGTTGTGCGACGGTCATTCTTACAAAGAAATTGCCTATAAACTATTCATATCAGTCGGAACGATCCGCCATCACATTAAGAGTATTTATTTTAAACTTCATGTTCATTCTAAATCCGAAGCAGTTGCAAAAGCGCTTAAAGAAAGGATTGTAAATAATTGAAATTTGATCAATAAAAAATCATCAGATTTTCTCTGATGACAAACTTTTTCTCACCTGTATCACAACCTGTTTTGAAGCCGGAGTATTGCTCTTCTCAGCTACACTTGTGATGGGAACAAGAACATTTGTCTCGGGAAAATAAGTAGCAGCACAATTTTCCGGGATCGGATATTCCACTACAACGAATTTCCTCGCTATTCTTTCTTTACCTCCTTCAAAATTATACAGATCAGCAATGTCACCGTCTTTCAGTCCGGATCTTTTAATGTCATTTTTATTCATCAATATAACTCTCCGCTCATTGTAAATTCCGCGGTAACGGTCATCGAGTCCGTAAATTGTTGTATTGAACTGATCGTGACTTCTTATTGTCATCATTATCAGTTCATCCGCATTAAGATCAGGCTTTATAAAATTTGAAATACTAAATATAGCTTTTGTTTCCGGTGTATCAAATCTTCCTTCACGGTTACAGTGAGGAAGATAAAATCCGCCGGGCTTTCTGATCCGTTCATTATAATTTTCAAAACCCGTAATTGTTCTTTCAATGTCATTCCGTATATTGTCATAATTTTGTAAATATTTATCCCAGTTAATTTTACTCTTACTTCCGATTACTGCCTTTGCAAGTTTGCAGACGATTGCCGGCTCACTGAGCAGCTCATCAGATACGGGAGTCAAAACCCCTTTGGAAGATTGAATCACGCCGGTTGAATTTTCAGTTGAGACGAACTGCTCTTCACCTCCTGTCAGATCTTTATCGCTTCTTCCCAGACATGGAAGTATCAGCGCTTCTTCACCGTGAACAAGATGGCTGCGGTTAAGTTTGGTTGAAACCTGAACAGTCAGTCTGCATTTTCTCAGAGCTTCGGCAGTGAATTCAGTATCAGGAGTTGCCGAAAGAAAATTTCCTCCAAGCGCAAAAAAAACTTTAGCTCTGCCGTCGTGCATTACTTTGATAGATTCAACTGTGTCATAACCTTCTTCAGCCGGCGGAATGAAATTAAAATTTTTTTCAATGCTGTTCAGAAAGTTTTTGGAAGGCTTTTCATAAATTCCCATTGTTCTGTCGCCCTGCACATTGCTGTGACCTCTGACAGGAAAAGTTCCGGTGCCTTTTTTACCAATGCTTCCTTTCAGCAATAACAAATTTACGATCTCTTTAATTGTATTCACGGCATTTTTGTGCTGTGTCAGACCCATTGCCCAGCAGGCGATTATTTTTTTTTTATTTTTTAAAATGTTTGTTGCCTCAGAAATTTTCTTAAGATCTATACCTGTTGAATCAACTAATTCGCCTAAATTCAATTTACGAATATGTTCAATAAATTTTTTATAACCATTCGTATTTTTATTTATGAATTCATTGTCAAAGACTGAACCCGGATTCTGATCTTCTTCTTTCAGCAATAAAATTTCAATTGCCTGAAGTAAAGCCATGTCGCTGTTGATCTTTATCTGGAGGAATACATCCGTCAGCTGAGTTGTAATTCCGAGAATGCCTTTTATCTTCTGCGGATTATTGAAATTCATCAAACCTGTTTCAGGCAATGGATTTATTGAAATTATCTGCGCGCCATTTGCTTTGGCTTTTTGCAATGCATTCAGCATTCGCGGATGATTAGTGCCGGGATTTTGTCCCAGTATCAGTATGACCTCGGCTTCATATAGATCTTCAAGTTTCGCAGAGCCCTTACCTGTTCCGAGAGTTTCGATAAGCGCAACACCGCTGCTTTCGTGACACATATTGCTGCAGTCGGGAAGATTATTTGTTCCGAATTCCCTAACAAAAAGCTGATAAAGAAAAGCTGCTTCATTGCTCGTTCTTCCGGATGTATAAAAAACAGCTTCGTCGGGAGTTGAAAGTTCCTTCAAAGATTTGCCGATCTTTTCAAAAGCTTCATCCCAAGAAACCGGCTGATAATATGATGCTCCTTTCGGCAAATAAAGCGGCTCAGTGATCCTGCCTTTTTTGCCGATCTCAAAATCGCTTAAAGATGCAAGTTCGGTTACAGAGTTATTTTTAAAAAATTCAGCGGTAAGTTTTTTTGCAGTCGCTTCATCTGCAACTGCCCTTGCGCCATTCTCACAATATTCTCCCAGCGAAGATCGCTCATCATCCGGATCCGGCCATGCGCAGCTTGGACAGTCAAATCCACCTTTGGTATTCAGATTTGAAAGAGCTTTCAGTCCGCGGAATATTCCCGCTTCACCAATTATGTTTTTACCTGCAGAAATGACTCCTGGAATTCCGGCTGCAGATTTTTTGATTTCTCCTTTTTTAATACCGGTAAGTTTCACAGGATTCTGAGGATCAGGAAATTGCTCTTTTTCAGCTTTCATTAAAATTAAATTTTATAATAAATTTTTTGCCATGTATATTGCGATCTCATTATCAACTTCTTTTGGATCATATAAAGCTGTATTCAATCCGGTAATTTCATAACCGTTCTTTCTGTAAAAATTTATTGCAGGAACATTTGTATTCTGTGTTTCAATATCGATGATCCTGTATTTCTGAGTTGCAGCATGAGCTTCAAGATTATTCAGCAATTGTGTCCCGATACCTTTACCTCTGTGAGATTTTGCAATCTGTATCATTTCAATCCAGAGTGAATTATTCCACTGCCTTTTTTCTGAAATGACAAACCCGATCAGTTTTTCATTGTCAAAAGCTCCAAAAGAATTTCCTTCCGGAATTAATTTGTAATATCTGCCTTTATCTTCGTTGCTGTTCGAATATGTTTTTACATTGAATATATTTTTGCTTTCTCTGTATTTTAAACTGAATAAAATTTCTTCCTCATTTATCTGACAGATCACATCGTATGTTGCTTTCACTTCAAAAGCCGGATTTCCCATTGACAACAAGTCGTCCATTGAAAGCATTGTAAGTTTTGAAATTCTGATCATTTTAATTTTGATAATTTTAACCTGTCAAATTTTAATTCTTTGTTCACCGGAATAAACATTGAACCTTTCATTCTTAAGAAAACCGATCAGAGTAATTTCCGCTTCCACTGCCATTTGAACAGCGAGACTTGAAGGCGCGCCGATAGCCGCAACAATTTTTATCCCTGCCATTGCTGCCTTTTGAATAAGTTCAAAACTTGCTCTTCCGCTGAGAAGTAAAATTTTATCATTCAGCGGAAGAATATTATTCATAAAAGCATTGCCGATTATTTTATCAAGCGCATTGTGCCTTCCTACATCTTCACGAAGCATGATAAAAATTCCTTCTGTATCAAACAGCGCCGAAGCATGAAGACCTCCGGTAGAATCAAAAACAGTCTGGCGGCTTCTGAGCATTTCATTTAATCCGTAAAAGATCTCCCGGTTCAGAGAAATTTCATCTATTGTTGTATTATAAACGGAAACTGTTCTGACAGAATCAATGATCGACTTTCCGCAAACACCACAGCTTGAAGATGTGTAAAAGTTTCTTTCAGCATTCAAAATATCTGGCAAAACATTTTCCTGAAGAGATATGTGAATTTTATTTTCCTCTTTTATAATAACTTCTGATATCTGTTCAAAGCTTTTAATTATTCCTTCAGTAAAAAGAAATCCCAGCGCAAGTTCATTGTCATTGCCGGGAGTCCGCATTGTAACTGAAACAGGTTTGCTGATCCTTTCAGATTCATTGCCATAAATAAGTGTGATCTCTATTGGCTCTTCCACCGCAATGAAATCTTCAAGAATAGAATTTTCACCTTCGCTGAAATTTTTAATTTTAATTTTTATGGAGGAATTCATAATAAGTTTGACATGAACTTAATTTTTTGAATAAATGATTACAATATAAAAATCAGCAGTCACATAGCTTCATATCTGTCTAAATCAAAGAAAAGTATTGCCACAAATTTCACGAATGGTAACGGATTATTAAATATTGTCAAAAAAATTTGAATATTAATGTTAACATATTTTTAAAATCATTTGGGACTTCTCTGTCAGAATATTCCACTGAATTATAGTACGCTACAAAAATTTTACAACATATTATTTTCCTCACAAATTGTCATTCCCGTGAATGCCTGCTCCCCGCTTCGCGAGGCGAGCGCAAAGAGAGCGGAAATCTAAACACAAAACCAAAAAAATATTTTTTCAAGCAATATTAATAGATATTTTGGACAACAAATAATGTTGGCAATGAAATGACAGGAAGATTCCTGTATACGCAGAAATGACATTCGCAGAAATGACATACGCAGGAATGAATGAAGTTACTTAGATCTAAACAGAAAAATTGTTTTGTCGTGAACTAAGCTCCTGAATATCTCAATGGATTTTCACATTATAAAATCAATAAGAATATTTATATTGCATAAAAATAAAAGAAATAAAATTTAGATAAAGTCCGAAGAAACTTTCGTTTCAGAATACCAAAGATAAAACGAAGCAAAATATAAATAAATGAATTCAGAAAAAGAAAGATTGTTAAAAGAGACTTACAACAAGTTTATGCTGATCAGCGTGAATAAACTGCCGGGTGAATTGCTTGACGGAATCACTGCTGAGGACATTATGGCTTATGGAACAACAATAGATGAAAAACTTCTGTCAATTAAAGATTGCAGGGAACTTGTTGAAAGACAATTAGAACAGTCTTCCGGTTTGAAATTTAAACGTTTGCGAATTCCTGTAACAGTCATAATATCGCCAGAAGAAGATTCTGCAATTTTTGTTGAAGAGTTAAAACTAAACATAATATCAAAAGAAGTTACTCATAAACTTTTTTTAAGAATTACAACAGTACTTGAGTATTCCGGAAATACCTGGAAAGTTGTTCATTTTCATACTTCCAAGCCTGATGAAACCAAAAGCGAAACTGATACCTGGCATGTCAATGAATGGAAAAGGAAAAACGAAGAGCTGCAGAAATTAGTAGATGAAAAAACATCAGACTTAATTAAAAAGAACCGTGATCTGGAAATTGAATCTTCGCTTGAACGAGTGCGAGCTATAGCACTGGGAATGCGCAGATCTGAGGATTTGCTGAATATATGTGAAATTCTTTTTAACGAATTAAAAATTCTGGGTTTTGATGAATTAAGAAACACTATGATAAACATTCATAACGATGAGGAAAAAACTTTTCTTAATTATGATTATTCAGATACACTAGGCAAAACTATCACTCCGTTATACTATAATATTAATCCTGTAATTGCAAAGCAGATAAAACAGATACGGAAAGGCAGAGATGCTTTTTCCGAGACTTCGTTTAAAGGAGATGAATTAAAAGAATGGAAGAGATTCAGAAAAAGAAAAGGCGAACCGGATGATCCGCGTTTGAAAAACACCAAAGCGCTTTACTATTATTTTTATTCTATCGGAACAGGTTCGATCGGGATTTCAACTTTCGGACCTATTACCAAAGAAAAACTATTGCTGCTGAAGCGTTTCAGAAATGTATTCGAATTCGCTTACCGCAGATATATGGATGTTGCAACAGCTGAAGCTCAGGCAATGGAAGCAAAGATCGAAGCTTCGCTTGAGCGTGTGAGAACTGTTGCCATGGGAATGCGAAAGCATGATGATCTGCTTGATGTAAGTGAAATTCTTTTTAAAGAACTTATTAATCTGGGATTCATCGAACTTAGAAATGCAATGATTAACATTCATGATCATAAAAATGAAACTTATCTGAATTATGATTATTCCGACACGCTAGGCAAAACAATTTCGCTTATATACTATGATACAGATCCAACAATTGAAAAGCAGATAAAGGAGATCCGCAAAGGAAAAGATTCATTTTCCGAAACAACGTTCAAAGGTAAAGAACTGGCAGAATGGAAAAGGTTAAGAAAGATCAGAGGTGAGAAGGATGATCCCCGCCTTAATAAAATTTCAGCACTATATTATTATTTTTATTCTTTAGGAAACGGATCGATCGGAATTTCAACATTCGGCAGTATTTCAAAAGAAAAACTTGAGTTGTTGAAGCGATTCAGAAATGTTTTTGATTTTGCTTACCGCAGATACATGGATGTTGCAAATGCGGAAGCTCAGGCAATGGAAGCGAAGATCGAAGCTTCGCTGGAACGAGTCAGAACACATTCCATGATCATGAAAAGACCGAAAGATCTGTCCGGAGTTTGTAAATCATTGTTCGAAGAATTGCGGAATCTTGGTTTTAAAAATCTCAGAAGTTCACAGATAGTAATAAATAACGAAGACAATCAATCTTTTTTAAACTATGATTATTCTGATTACGCCGGACCAAGCATAACCAAAGTTTTGAATAACATTAATCCTGTAGTAAAATCTTTTGTAAAACAGATCAGAAAAAATGATGAAGCATTTGCTGAAATATTTGTAAGCGGGAAAAAATTTGAAGAGTGGAAAAAGTTGCGGATCCGTCTGGGTGAGAAGCCGGATCCTAAATTAAAAAATATCTCTGCACTTTATTATTATTTTTATTCAATCGGAGCAGGAGCAATTGGCATATCTACTTTCGCAACTGTTACAAAACAAGAGCTTGAAATTCTGAAACGGTTCAGAAATGTATTTGATTTTGCTTATGCAAAATATTCAGATGTGACATTGGCAGAAGAGCAGGCAAAGGAAGCAAAGCTCGAAGCATCACTTGAGCGGGTGAGAGCTCAGGCTATGGGAATTAATCAGTCGAAGCAACTTGGAAGCATCAGCGAAATTATTTTTACTGAATTGAAAGTTCTGGGATTTACTGATTTAAGAAATGCTGAAATAATAATTAACAGTGATACAAAAGAATCCGTGATAAGTTATTATTATTCTGATTACGGAGTCACGGAGACAATAGAAATATTTTACAACACCCATCCTAAAGTAAAGAAATGGGCTGAAGAAATGCGGAAAGCAGATGATGCATTTACATCAGTTGAATTTGGAGAAGCTGAAATTGAAGAATGGAGAAAATACAGAGAAGGGATCGGTTATTTGCCTGATCCTAAATTAAACAAAGCAAAAGTTGTCTACTATTATTCTTATTCCATCGGACCGGGAGCATTAAGTATTTCATCCTTCAAGCCAATCAGTGAAGATCAACTTAGAATCCTTGAGCGTTTTAAGAATGTATTTGGTCTGGCATACAGAAGATATGCAGATGTTGCTTTGGCGGAAGCACAGGCGAAAGAAGCTCAGATCGAATTGTCACTGGAGAGAGTAAGAGCAAGATCAATGGCAATGCACAGAAGCGAGGAGCTGTTGGATGCATCGATAGTTTTGTTTAACGAATTAAAATCACTTGGCATTGAATCCATACGAACCGGCGTAGGCATTTTCAAAGAATCAAAAAAAGCTGTTGAGATCTGGTCATCACAACTGATAGAGGAAAAAAGGAATAAAATTCTGGGAGTTGTTCCATTTAAAGCACATCCTTTTTTTGAATTGAATTATGAAGCATGGAAAAGAAAAGAGTCTTACTTTTTTTATGAAATTGCAGGTGAGAAAGTAAAAAAATATTATAAGGCAATGTCTTCGGTACTATCTTATCCGTTAAAGATAAAATTCAATCCGAGAGAATTGTTTTACACATTCTTTTTCCCGGAAGGTTCGCTTAATGTAGTTTCACAAAATAACCTCACTGAAGATGAATGCAATCTGATGATAAGATTTGCAAAAGTGTTTGGTATGATTTACAGAAGATTTCTTGATCTTCAGAAAGCTGAGGCACAGGCAAGAGAGGCGCAGATAGAATTAGGTTTGGAAAGAGTCAGAGCAAGGGCAATGGCAATGCAAAAATCTGATGAGTTAGCCGAACTGGTGGACACAGTTTTTAAAGAATTAACTAAACTTGATTTTGGATTAAACTGGTGCATCATTAATATTATAGATGAACCATCACTCACTAATATGGTTTGGGCAGCCAATCCCGAAACAAATAAGCCGCCCGAATCCTACCTGATGAAGTTTGAAGATTACGCTTTTCACCATTCTATGATGAAAGGTTACAAGGAAAGAAAGCTGAAACATGTTTATGTAATTGAAGGAAAAGAGAAAAAAGAATATGATGATTATTTATTCAGGAAAACTGAATGGAGAAGAGTTCCAAAAAATGCTCAGGCGGCATCCAGGGCAATGAAAAGATATGTGGCATCTTTTACGTTCAGCAATTTCGGCGGATTACAAACAGTTGGTGAAGAGCCGTTATCCAGTGAAAATATGGATATACTCAGCCGCTTCGGAAAAGTATTCGATCTCACTTATACACGTTTTAATGATCTGCAGAAAGCAGAAGCGCAGGCGAGGGAAGCAAAAATTGATACTGCTTTGGAAAAAGTAAGAAGCAGAACGATGGCAATGCAGGGAAGTGAAGAACTGGGTGATGTGGCTACTGTATTATTTAAAGAATTGAATCAACTGGTAGAAAATCTTTGGACATGTGGTTTTGTATTATGTGAAAAAGACAGAACAGAAGATGAATGGTGGCTGAGCACAGGTGATGGATTTATTCCTGCATTTTTTTTACCGAACACAGGTGATCGTACTCATGCAAACATATATGCTGCTTGGAAGAAAGGTGAATCATATCATACAGAACAATTAGAAGCTGTAGCATTGCGAAAACATTATGACTGGCTGATGAGCATTCCCGTTTCGAAAAAAATTTTTGATGATATGAAAGCTGCCGGAAATTCTATACCTGTCTGGCAAAAATTACACTGTGCTTATTTTTCTTATGGTTACTTAGTAATGATCACACAGGTACCATGTCCGGAAGAAGAAATATTTAAACGTTTTGCACAGGTATTCGACCAGACTTATACACGTTTTCTTGATCTGCAGAAAGCAGAGGCGCAGGCAAGAGAAGCACAGATTGAAGTTGCTCTTGAAAGGATCAGAAGCAAGACGATGGCTATGCAAAACAGCGATGAACTTCCGGATGCAGCAACCCTTTTATTTCAGCAGATCAAAGAACTTGGAGTGAATACCGGAAGCTGCGGATATATAATCTGGGATAATACAAAGAAAGATGCGACTGTCTGGATGAGTTCTCCGGAAGGAAATATTCAGGAACCATTTAAAATATCTCACACAAAAAGTAAAATTTATAAAGAAATATATACTGCGAAGGAATCCGGGAAAGATTTTTTTGTAAAGGAAGTAAAAGGGAAAGATCTAAAAAAACATTTTGATTTTCTGACTACTGTTCCGGGAATAGGTGAAAAAATTAAACAGTTACGTAAAGCCCGTTACAAATTTCCTGAAACAATGGTATATAACATTGCATTTTTCAAACAGGGATATTTATCATTTCATACTCACGAACATTCTCCTGAAGCTCATGACATTTTTAAACGCTTTTCAAATGTTTTCGAGCAGACGTATACAAGATTTCTTGATCTTCAAAAAGCAGAGGCGCAGGCAAGAGAGGCTCAGATTGAAGCGGCCCTGGAAAGAGTAAGAAGCAGAACAATGGGAATGCAGAAACGCGGAGAGCTTAGAGATGTTATTCAGGTTGTGTTCGAACAATTCGTAAATTTAAACATCAATGTTGAACATGCAGGATTTGTCATGGATTATAAGGCAAGTGATGATCATCATCTCTGGATAACTGACAAGCTTGGCAGTCCTTCCAAATTAACAATACCATATTTTGATTGTGCGTATTATAATCGTTTTAAAGAAGCAAAAGAAAAAGGAGAAGATTTCTTTGCTCTCAATCTGTCTTTTGATGAAAAAAATAAATTTTATAAAAAACTTTTAGAAATTGTACCCGGAATTCCGGATGAATCAAAAAAATTTCTTTTCAGTTGCCCCGGACTTGGAACATCGACTGTATTATTAGAGAATGTTGGTTTGTATATCGAGAATTTTTCCGGTACTCCATATTCAGATGAAGAGAATAACATTCTGATGCGTTTTGGAAAAGTATTTCAGCAAACTTATACACGCTTTCTTGATCTTCAAAAAGCTGAAGCTCAGGCTAAGGAAGCTCAGATAGAAGCTGCACTGGAAAGAGTTCGTTCTCAATCCATGGGCATGCAAACCAGTAATGATTTGAGTCAGGTAACTACAGCCATGTTCGAACAGTTGAGATTGCTGGGGGGTGAATTATATGCCACCGGGATTGTGTTTTGCGACAAGCACGAGAACCATGTGGAGCAATGGCACAGCGTTCCCGGGGCAGGCATGTTAACTCCATTTATCGTGCCTGTTGATTTGGACTATATACATCAATACCGCTATGACCAATGGAAAAAGGGTAGTGAATTATTTTCAGTGGTAATACCTGAAGATTTTATTGCGCAACACTTTGATACAATGTTCAGCCTGCCAACAGTAAAAACAGTTTTCGAAGATTTTGCGGCAAAGAATGTTCCAATGCCTGAAACACCAACACGGGAAATAGATTATGGTGCATCGTTCAGGCAGGGGTATATATTAGTATCGGCTCTTCAGCCTTTTGCTCATGCAGATATTCTTCCACGTTTCGCCAAAGTGTTCGAACAAGCCTACATTCGCTTTCTTGATCTGCAAAAAGCAGAAGCGCAGGCAAGAGAAGCAAAGATCGAAGCTGCGCTGGAAAAAGTCAGAGGCAGGGCGATGGCAATGCATAACAGCAGTGATCTTACTGACGCTGCCGGCATGTTATTTACGGAATTAAACAATCTTGGAATTAAACCGATCCGCACTGGTTTTGTTTTACTTACCAAAGAATCCCGCAAAGCAAAACTTTATCCTGCAACTTCATTTGACAACAAGAACACAATTTCTTTTACAGGTGAATTTGAATTTACGGGACATCCCGTTTATGAAAAACAATATGAATCATGGCAAAAGAAAGAAAATTATTTTCCGGTTCTTGAAGGTGAAGTATTAAAATCATACTATGAAATTCTCGCCAAAGGTCTTTCGGTTCCTTTTAAAAATTTCCCGACCAATAAAAAACAGTTCGGCACATTTCTTCCTTTTAAAGAGGGATTCCTTTTTACATGGAGTGATGAACAGTATTACGAAACAGAAATAAATATACTTGAGCGGTTTAAAAAAATTCTTGATCTTACAATAAGACGTTATCTTGAACTGCAAAAAGCTGAAACTCAGACAAGAGAGGCGAAGATCGAAGCAGCTTTGGAACGCGCACGGACTCAGAGTATGATCATGCAGCATTCGAACGAACTGGATAATACTCTTCGTGTTTTTCACGAACAGGTCTTATTGCTAGGAATCCATTCGGAATTTTCATTCTTATGGTTACCCGATGAAGAAAAAGCGCGCCATATATTCTGGGCTGCGTGGGCAGAAAAAAACCAGACCGTTTTCAAAAGTAAAGCCGTTAATTATCCTCTGGATAAAAATGAACCGGCAACCGCACAGTGTTTTACAGACTGGAAAAGTGCTGATCCTGTTCATTCATACAATATTCAATCAGAAGGAGTTAAAGATTATTTTGCCGCATGGAGTGAATTGTTTACAGGCATTGAACAATTAAAGCCGGAATATTTTAAGGAAGGTTTGAATTATACTGAGGCATTCATGAAATACGGGTGCTTTGGTGTAATGGCAAAAAATGAATTGACCGAAGATCAAAAAAAGATCCTTCTTCGCTTTTCAGTTGAATTTGAAAGAACCTATACACGTTTTCTTGATCTTCAAAAAGCAGAAGCACAGGCAAGGGAAGCTCAGATTGAAGCTTCGCTTGAGAGAGTAAGGTCTAAAACAATGGCAATGCATAACAGCAATGATGTTGGAGAAACAGTATCTGTTATGTTTGAAGAACTCGTGAAGCTTGGAATAGAAACATACCGCTGCGGCATCGGGATCTTGGAGGAGAAAAAAGAAATGGAAGTGTGGACTGCAAAACAGGATGGGAAAGGAAAAGTCGAGCTCATTGTCGGATACCTTAATATGAGCATGCATCCCCTTCTTAAAGGAGCATTTGAAAACTGGAAGAATAAAAAAGAATCTTATTATTATCATCTGAAAGGAAAAGATTTAATCAATTATTTCAATGCCATCAATAAACATGAAAACTATCCGGTGAAATATAATTTTGATTCATTACCAGTCGAAATTTTTCATCAAGATTTTTATTTTAATGAAGGAACATTGTTTGTTTTCACATTGAATAATTTATCTTCAGAGGATGAATCAACTTTAAAGCGCTTTGCCGGAGTTTTCGGTCAGACATACAGACGGTATCTTGATCTGAAAAAAGCTGAAGCTCAGGCGAGAGAATCTCAGATCGAAGCTTCACTCGAAAGAGTTCGTTCGAAAGCGATGTCAATGCAGAAAAGTGATGATCTGTCTTTCGCAGTTGCAACTATTTTCGAAGAATTAGACAAGCTTGATCTTGGAATGTTGCGATGCGGAATCGGGATAATAGATAATGCAAAGAAAAGCGTAGAGGTCTGGGCAACTGCAATAACTGACGGAAAAAAGACAGTACAGGTAACCGGAGATGAATCGATGGAAGCTCATCCTCTTCTGCAGGGTGCTTTTAATGCCTGGCTGAAACAGGAAGATTTTTCTTACATATTGCAGGGTGATGACTTATTAAAATATTACAAAGTACAAACAGAGAGTAACTTTAAATTACCGGATTCACACTCTATTCAGCATGAAGCTGAAGGATTAAAGCAGTATTACTTTGTAGCAACATTTCAGTCAGGGGGATTATTTGCTTTCCGTGAAACACCTTTTCCTGCTGAAGCAATTACGGTGATAAAACGATTTGCCGATGTGATAAATTTTACATACACACGTTTCAATGATCTGAAACTTGCTGAAGCTCAGGCAAGAGAGGCTTTGATTGAAGTTGCGCTGGAAAGAGTCCGGAGCCGAACAATGGCGATGCAGAAAAGTGAAGAACTTTCTGAAACTGCGTTTGTACTGTACAGGCAATTCATGGAACTTGGAGAAACTCCTGACACAATAACAATCGGTATAATTAATGAAGACGATAAAGCAATAGAGTTCTGGTCAACAATGGATATCAGCAAAACAAATTCAGCACACAAATTTTCTTATGAAGAGACTGATGTTATTAATCGGTTATATGTTGCATGGAAGAAACACAAGAAATCTCTGGTTATTGAAATGAAGGATGAGATTTTACGCGAATACATAGACTACAGAATTAAAATGACCGGTATTACCACGGAAAATGATTATAAAGAAAACCGCCGGATCGTGCATGCTGCATTCTTTTCAAAAGGACTTATTACAATTACAACTCCTAATCCACTTTCAAAAGAAACCATTCTTTTACTGGAAAGATTTGCCGGAGTATTTGATCTGACATATACACGTTTCCTTGACCTGAAACAATCTGAAGCTCAGGCAAAAGAGGCGCAGATTGAAACAGCGCTTGAGCGTGTCAGAAGCCGCACACTTGCCATGCAGAAAAGTGATGAGCTTGCAGAAACGGCTGCAGTTGTATTTAAACAGCTGATTCTTCTTGGCATTGATCCCAACCGTTTGTATATAGGAATAATAAATGATGACAGCGGCGATCTTGAATGCTGGGTAACTGACGAAGACGGAAGCAAGGTCAATACACAGTTCACTGCAAACATATACAGAAACGGTACAATTAAAAAAATGTATGAAGGATGGGCAGCACAGGAAAGATCTCTTATCATTGACATGCATGGAAAGGAATTGACAGATTATTTTCATTATCTCGGAGAAGAACTTAATGTTCCGTTTAAGCTAGGATTGACGCAGAAACGCAGAGTTCAATACATTGCATATTTTGCGAAAGGATTAATTGGTATGGCTTCACCTGATCTGCAGCCGGAAGAAACAGTTATATTGCTTGAGCGTTTTGCAGCAGTATTTAATCTAACATTTACACGTTTTAATGATTTGAAATTAGCTGAGTATCAGGCTGAACAGGCTCATCAGGACTTAATAAAATTACAAACCGAAAAGAAGCGTGCTGAAGAAGCTCTTACGGAACTTCGCGCAACACAAACTCAACTTATTCAATCAGAAAAAATGGCATCGCTCGGTGAACTGACAGCCGGTATTGCACACGAAATTCAGAACCCTCTAAACTTTGTCAATAATTTTTCTGAAGTGAATACTGAATTAATAGATGAACTTAATGAAGAGCTAAGTAAAGGAAATTTTGAAGATGCAGTTGCAATTGCAAAAGACATAAAAGAGAATGAAGAGAAGATCAAGCATCACGGAAAGAGAGCCGAAGGCATTGTAAAAGGAATGCTTCAGCACAGCCGTGCAAGCAGCGGTGTTAAAGAGCTTACAAATATAAATGCACTGGCAGATGAATATTTAAGATTAGCTTATCACGGTTTGCGGGCGAAGGATAAAACATTTAATGCAAAAATGGAAACTGATTTTGATGAGAGCATTAGTAAGATCAATATTATACCTCAGGATATAGGAAGAGTGATTTTAAATTTAATTACGAATGCATTTTATGCAGTATCTGAAAAAAAGAAAGCTTCGACAGCTACGACAACTTCGACAGGCTCAGCTACGGGTGCTTCGACAGGCTCAGCTACCGGTGCTTCGACAGGCTCAGCTACGGGTGCTTCGACAGGCTCAGCTACCGGTGCTTCGGCTGGCTCAGCTACCGGTGCTCAATCTTATGAGCCTACAGTTTCGGTATGTACGAAGAAGATTGGTGATATAATTGAAATCAAAATAAAAGATAACGGAAACGGAATACCGGAAAAAGTAATGGATAAGATCTTTCAGCGGTTTTTTACGACAAAGCCGACGGGACAGGGAACGGGGCTGGGGCTGAGTATGAGTTATGATAGAATCAAAGCGCATG
>DAIPYE010000042.1:0-18784 GCA_036782915.1 Bacteroidota bacterium
CCCATTGCGCAGCCAAGATTAACCAGTCTTCCTTCAGCAAGTATAATAACTTCTTTACCGTCAATAGTATAAAGGTCAACCTGCGGCTTTACAGTATTCTTTGTATCACCGAAATTATCATTCAGCCAAGCCATATTTATCTCATTGTCAAAATGTCCAATGTTACAGACAATTGCTTTGTCTTTCATATTTTTGAAATGTCTGTCTGTAATGATTTTGTAATTTCCGGTTGCTGTAACAAATATATCTGCCATTTTTGAAGCTTCATCCATTGTTACTACCTGAAAACCGTCCATAGCAGCCTGTAATGCGCAAATAGGATCGATCTCTGTGATCAACACTCTGGCTCCGGCACCTCTTAAAGACTGAGCTGATCCTTTACCCACATCACCATAGCCAGCGACTACTGCAACTTTTCCTGCCATCATAATATCTGTTGCTCTTCTGATTGCATCAACACATGATTCTTTACAACCGTATTTATTGTCAAATTTCGATTTTGTTACCGAATCATTTACATTTATTGCCGGAACTGACAATGTTCCTTTTTTCATTCTGTCATAAAGTCTTAATACACCTGTTGTAGTTTCTTCAGATAATCCTTTAATTTCAGCTATCAGCTCAGGATAATTATCAAAAACCATGTTTGTAAGATCTCCGCCGTCATCTAAAATCATATTCAGAGGTTTTCTATCTGGTCCAAAGAATAAAGTTTGTTCAATACACCAGTTAAATTCTTCCTCATTCATACCTTTCCATGCATAAACAGGAATTCCGGCTGCTGCAATTGCTGCGGCTGCGTGATCCTGAGTTGAAAAAATATTGCAGGATGACCAGGTAACTTCAGCTCCAAGATCGATCAGAGTTTCAATTAAAACTGCAGTTTGAATTGTCATATGAAGACAACCTGCGATTCTGGCTCCTTTTAACGGCTTTTGAGATTTGTATTCTTTTCTTATTGCCATTAAGCCCGGCATTTCAGCTTCAGCTAATCTGATCTCTTTACGTCCCCATTCTGCAAGTGAAATGTCTTTTACCTTATAAGGTAATACTTCTTTTTTAGATTTTGAATCTATTGTTGCTGTACTCAATTTATAGCTCCTTTGGTTTATTTTTATGCTGTAAGATAGGTTATATAAAGTTTTAAATAAATTAATAAATTTTTATACTTATAGATTTTTTCTGCAAGGAAGTATTTCTGAATTTTCAATCCTCCGGTGTTTTTACAATTATTTTAGTAATATTCAATTGCAGCAGAACAATTTTAGGCTGATCTCAAAGTATGGAAATAAACAGAATTTTGAATAAAAATTGATATGTATATTCAATCTTCATTGAAGTATTTCAAACAATTTTATCTTCATATTTAAAACTATTTTCGGATTTTGGTTCAATAATGTCTGTTTTTAACAAGTTCAAATAGTGGAAGAATTTAAGAAGATTTTTTGAAATTAAATTAATAAAATTTCTAGTGTGCCACATTTTAAGGTGTGCCACATTTTAAAATGTGGCACGAGTATTTTTTTTGTGAATTCAAAATAATCATTAAAATTTAAAATTTCTAAAATCCATTTAATAATAAAGTATTTACATAAATTTGTTTCCGGAATTTCCATAAAAAATTAAGTTTTTTAAACTGCATTCTTTATCTTTCATAATTTCAATTTGTCTTAAATACTCAACTCCGAAAATGCAATTTCCTGTCTAAGATAAAAAAAGATTAAAAAGATTAGAATTTATTTTGACGATTGCTTTTTTTTCAATTTAAAAGTGTTTTGAACAAATACATGCTAAATGTTTATTCAAGTAATTTCAGATATTTCGAAGAATCAGTATTACAGTTTTCAAGAACATTAGAATAAAGCGGATAATATTCAATTTTTTTAGACTTAAACTACTCTTTTTAAATTCTTAATTTTACATCAGTTATTGCAATATTACACAGATATATTTATTAAAAACTAAAAAATTCTATTATGAAGAAGATAAAAATTATTATTATGGGTGCTGCAGGAAGAGATTTTCATAATTTTAATGTGTATTACAGAGATAATCCGGATTACGAAGTAATAGCTTTCACTGCAACTCAGATTCCATTTATTGATGACAGAAAGTATCCATCTGAATTAAGCGGAAAGTATTATCCAAAAGGAATTCCAATTTATCCTGAAGATGATTTATTGGATCTGATTAAAAAAAATAATCCTGATGAAGTTGTATTTTCTTATTCTGATGTTACATTTGACTACGTTATGACGAAAGGCGCAATGATAAATGCAGCCGGCGCGTCCTTTAAAATGCTTGGTTATGATCAGACTGCTGTACGATCTTCAAAACCAGTCATTGCGGTTGTCGCTTCCAGAACCGGTTCGGGTAAGAGTCAAACTTCCAGAAAAGTTATGGAAATACTTTCTTCAATGGGAAAAAAAGTGATCGCAATCAGGCATCCGATGCCGTATGGAAATCTTGCCAAGCAAAAAGTTCAGAGATTCGCTCAGATCTCAGATCTGAAAAAGCATAAATGCACTATTGAGGAAATGGAGGAATATGAACCTCATGTATCAAGAGGTAACATTATATATTCAGGAGCTGATTATGAAGCAATTGTCCGCGAAGCAGAGAAAGAAGCTGATATTATAATCTGGGACGGTGGTAATAATGATCTTCCTTTTTATAAATGTGATTTTGTCATAACAGTTGTTGATCCTCACAGAGCAGGGCATGAATTGCATTATTATCCCGGATTAACAAATCTCCTGATCGCAGATGTGGTGGTAATTAATAAAATAGATTCCGCAATTCCTGAAGATGTATATCAAGTGAGAAAAAATATTGAAAGAGTTAATCCTAATGCAATAATTATTGAAGGCGCATCTCCTGTTTCACTCGAAAATGTTAAGGATGAAATTCATATCAGAAATAAAAGAGTTCTTGTGATCGAAGATGGTCCTACACTGACTCATGGTGAAATGAAATTCGGAGCCGGTACGATAGCTGCTGAAAAATTCGGAGCTAAAGAAATAATTGATCCGGCAAATTTTGCAGTTGGTACCATAAAGGATACTTTTAAAAAATATCCGGGAATTGGTAAACTTCTTCCTGCAATGGGATATGGAAATAAGCAAATAAAAGATCTGGAATCTACGATAAATAAAATTTCCTGTGATACAGTTATTGTAGGTACTCCGATAGATCTGAGAAGACTTATTAAATTCAAAAAGCCCGCTGTAAGAGTTTCGTATGATTTGCAGGAAATTGGAAATCCGAACCTGAAAGATATTCTGATTAAGAAATTTTCCTGATAATGTTTTTTAAAAATGTTACTCTATAAAAAACACAGACTCTAAATTCTAAGTCTGTGTTTTTTTTGCTGATTTTAAAATTTTTTCTGATTGTTAATTGGTAAAATTTAATAAGAGAAACTTTAATTGTCAGTTAACACAATTAATCAAATTTTTAAACTTCTAAAGTTCAAAATTATTTAGTTATAAAAGTTAATTGCCTTTGTGATCTCATTTTTTCCGTTAATGCTTATAGTGTAATAATACAATCCTGACTCAAGCTTTTCAAATGTTTTAAAAAATACACAGTATTCTCCGGGTACCATTTCTCCATCTACTATAGTCTCTATAAAATCACCTTTAAAATTAAATATTGATAATTGTATTTCACCCTGTTCCTTTATAATGAACTTTACTGGAGCTGTATATGATTCTTTAATCGTGTTTTTTTGAATAGTATCATACTCAGAGCTTATGCTAACATTCTCCTGAGTTTTATTCTGAGAGCTGATTCTCCCGTTAATCAGCAAAGTAAATGCTACAGATACTAAAAGTGTTTTTAAAATAAATTTTTTCATTTTATTCCTTTCGTTTTATAATTAATTGTTTGATTTAATCTTAAAGACCTGTACAAATATCAAATATTTTTATCCTAAAATTAATAGTTGAAAACTACTTTTATTTCTGGGGTAGAATACTCATGCATTTAAGATCAGAATTATATATTTACCTGCAGGAATGGGAAATTCCTGCAGATAGTATACTAAATCATTTTACTCTTCAGATGGTTTAAAACTTCTTTTAACTCCTGTCAGAATTACATACACATCTATTATACCCGAACTTGTATTTTCAATTGTTATATCTTTCAGATTCAAGCCGTTGCTTTTACAGTTTAGTGCAATATCTGATACAGAACTTGAAGATGTTACAGAAATGTCCTGGCATTCAATTTTCATTCTTTCTTCAAATGAGTTTCCCTGGATTTCGCTTATTGCTCCGGATTTACCGTCAAAATATCTTGCTGTAACATCAGCATTTATCGAATTTATATTTAACAGCTGTGTATTCCAGTAATTAAAAGTGTATGATCCTTTTATGTTTAATCTGATTTTTTGGGTAAATCTGTTTACATGTGCGTTTCCGGTTGATGAAGGTTCAGAATTTTCTGAGCTGTTGACGGAAGTATTAAGCTCAGGTGACAAAAACTGGTCACTGCATCCTGCAAGAACAGAGACAGCAAAAATTATTAATGCGATTTGGAAAGATTTTATTGTGTTCATTTTTTATTCTCCTTTTGATTTTTGAATAACTGATTTTAAATAAATTTTTAAATTTTGTCTGAATCATTAATTATTCATGCCGGATGTATTTCCGGCATGAATAGAGTTTTTTGAAATTAATATTTAACAGGTTTTGATTTCAACAGTTTACCTGTAAGTACTACACTTACTCTGACAGGTTGATCACTTGTATTTTCCACTGTAATATCCATAAGATTTAAGCCTGAACTTTTGCAGCTTAAAAATATGTCTGCGCCAGAGCTGATACTGTATATTGAAAGTCCCTGACATTCCAGTAAAGTTGGAAGCTTTGCAGTTATTATTTCAGCACTGATAGTGTTGATCCTGTCGAAGTCTGTATTTTTACTGCTGAATGTATAAGAACTGTATGGCTTTAGATCTATTTCGGTATTTAATCTGTTCACTGCTGAATTACCTGTGCCGGTTAATAAAGACTCATATCCGTTAGTTCCGGATGAGGAAATTTCTGGATTCATTAGCTGATCACTGCATCCTGTTAGTAATGAGAAAACTATTAATATTAATGCTCTCTGGAAAGATTTTATTGCGTTCATTTTGTTCCCCCTTTTTAATTTTAGTTCTTTAAATATTCTTTAAAAAATTTAAATCATTTCTTTTTATTTTCACGCCGGCTGCTAATTGCCGGCATGAAAGTATTTTGAGATCATAAATCATCAGGTTCAATTATCCTTATACGGCGTGTCAACGTTACGCTAATACGGACAGTCTCCCCGGTTGCATTTTCCACTGTAATTTCTTTTACGCTAAACCCTGAGCTGTTACATCTTAATTTCAAATCAGAATTTGAACTGTAAACTATTAGATTTTTGCATTCCGGAAAAGTTGGTAATTTTGCTGTTACAATTTCAGCATTGATAGATACTATTTTAACAAATCCGGTATTAGAATAGTCAAAAGTGTATGAACCGTATGGTTTCAATTCTATTTCAGCAGTAAATTTATCTCCTGATAATTTAACTGAACCGGGATACAATGTTTCAAGTCCTTTACTTTCAGTTGAACTGATTTCAGGTGACATTAGCTGATCACTGCAGCCGATTAGAACTGACAAAGCTATTATTACTAATGCGATTTGGAACATTTTAAGCGTTTTCATTTTTATTCTCCTTTATTTGATTTTTATTTTAAATCTTTACAGTGTGCACTACTGTATCGATTTATTATTTTATTAAAAGCATTTTCTTTGTTTGATTGAAGCCGTCTGCCTGTATTCTGTAAAAATATGTACCGCTTGCAAACTGTGCCGCATTCCATTCGTATTGATAATTTCCGTTCTTTAAAACATTGTTTACTAATATTGCTACTTCTCTTCCCGACACATCATAAATTCCTAATTTGACATTTGATGTAGCCGGAATGCTAAAGCTGATTTTTGTTGATGGATTAAATGGATTCGGAAAATTTTCATTTAAACTGTATTTGTTTTCTTCATTTGAAGAAGTTAAGTCATTTCGTGTAATTACTTTCTTCAATTCAGAATATCTTACGAGGCAATAATCAAGATCTGCATTTTCACTCTTGCTTTCCCCCATAACATATATTCTTCCTTGTGAATCTGTCAAAACTGCTTTGGCTGAATTGTCACTCATCTCGAAATTTAAAGGTCCATTATATTCTTTTACCCATTTTTCTGTCCCGTCTGATGAATATTTTATTGTGCAAAAAAACCTGCCTCTTCCGCAGGAACTGAAAAACACAGGTCCGCTGTAACCGGTTACTATTACATTTCCTGATGGATCAACAGCTAAAGCTTCTGCTGCATCTTCTGTATTCATAAACTGAGGACTGTCAAATGTTTTTATCCATTGAAGCTCTCCTGAAGAATTCAGTTTTACTGTCATTATATCACTTCCGCCGTTAGCTGATGAAAGTGTTTTACCTGTAATAAAATAATTTCCTCTCAGATCAAATCCGGCTGCCTTTGGTTCATCGTCTGATGATTCAATATTAACGTCAGATAAATAATTGACCCTTGATACCCAGTCTTCATATCCGTCAACAGAATATTTTATGGTGACGAAATCCTTACCGGTGCCAATTCCATAACTGTATCCAGTTACATAAATCATTCCTTTTGGGCTTATTATTAAAGAACTGACTTCATCATCGTTATATACTACATTCCTTCCCGAACCGTTGTAAGTTTGCATCCAAAGCTGATCACCTGCAGAATTATATTTTACTGTGCAGAAATCTTTACCTGTTCTGACTTCTGTTCTGTATCCTGAGATAACTATATTCCCGTCAATGTCTGTTTTAACTGCTGTTGGTTTTCCGGTGATATAGTCCGTAGTTTTTTGCCAAACGAATTCGCCTTTTGAATTATATTTAATGGTGCAATATTCATATTCTCCGCCTCTTCCGTTACTGTATCCGGTTACAATTAAATTGTCATTGTTGTCCGTAGTTAATGCAACTGCTTCTTCATCACTGTCTTCGATTCTTCCTTCTCCGGCATAAAATCTGATCCATTCTTCATTTCCATCAGGATCATATTTTATTGTACAATAATCTCTGCCTCTGACTCCTCCATGAGTATAACCGGTTACATAGAAATTTCCATTATTATCAACAGTTATTGCATTTGCTTCATCATCACTTCCGTCCTGGTTTGCATCTCCTGCATATCTGGCTGTCCATATCTCTTTTCCTTCAGATGAATATTTTACTGTTAATATATCTTTTGAACCATCCTTTCCCTCACTGCTTCCCGTTATGCAAAGAGATCCTTCGCTGTCCATAACCATTGTCCTCGGTTTGTCATTATAGTCATAGCCATTGTATCTGTTAGCCCAGTCTTCTGAGGGCTGTGAGTTTAAAATGCTTGTAGAAAAAAATATTACTAAAATTGAGATTACTCCTTTTAATAATTTTGCCTGTTTGTTTTTTAATTGTGTTCTCATTTTTTTTTATTTTAAATTTTTAAAATTGTTTGGTTAAAAAATTACTCTGTTTTTGTTTTAATTGTTCCCGGCTGTATAAGTCTTGCTTTTGATCCGGTTAAAGATACTTCCAGCTCTAGTGGAACTAAAGAGTTATTTCTGATTTCGATTGACCATACACTGAAATTTTGACTGTCACATTCAAGAAATGTTATAAAGTCATCTCCGTAACCGATTATATCATAGTTAGAACTTAATTTGCCGCAGTCTGAAACTTTTATTGAATAAAATGTCCTCAATCCGGTGTTGCTGTAATCAAATGTGTATGATTCATTTGCATCTATTTTTATTCTGCCTTTGAACTGGTTTATTGATTTTAACTCTGTTGTTTCACTGACAGTGTTGCTTAAACTCTCATTGCCATTTTGAGTTATTAAATTTTCACTGCAGCCTGCCAGTATTAGTAGTATTGCAGATGCAATTGCAATTTGGGATTTTATAAATGCTTTCATTTTGTATCTCCTTTCAATTAATTTTAGTTTTTTATTCCCCGGCTAAATACCCGGAAACATGTATAGATTTTTGTTCTGTATTTATTAGCTTTAAATCAATGAAACTGCACTTTTCCAGAAGAATTGTTTTTGATGTAAAATTCATTCCATCAGAGTTTGTTAATGCAAATGTTCCGGTTCCGCTCAGATACAGACTGAATATTCCGTATGGCTGTATTTCCTGCAGATCAAGTTCTTCTCCCGGTTTTACATCCTGTTCAATTGATGTAATTCTGTTGAATCTGTTTCCATTGTTTGATTCCATTAACTTTGATTCTTTTATTGCAAGATTTTTGAATCTTAATGACATACTCAGCACAATGCTTGTTGAATCAGGCTGTATGTTTGATGAGCTCACTCCTGATGATGTGTTTGAATTGTAATCAGTATTACTGATTCCTGTTAAATTGGAATCACCGCAGCCATTCAGCCAGAATTGAGTTGTCATAATTATCATTAAAAGAATCTTCTTAACTGTAAATTGATTTAAGTTTTTCGAATTTGCTTGAATTTTCATTTTGATTCTCCTTTCATTTTTGCTTTTGGGGTTTAAAAGTATTGAATTGCTAAGCTTTCTTAAGTCTGCTTTAACTGGGTTGAATTTATTAATGATTCTGTAATTCCGGTTTCTCATTTTGTCCTCCTTTAATTTTAATTGTTAAAGATTAAACTGTCATTGTCAATTCCTGATACAAAAGTCGTAATTTGATATTGAAATTATAATAGGTTACTTCTCATAAACTATATAGGGGTAATTACTAATGATTGCGGGAAGAGTTAATTGTTAATGAATCCTTCGAAAGTTTTATCTATAATTAATTAATACAGGGAAGATTTAAAATCAGATAAAGGTATGATTAAAACTTATTTTTGATTTAATGCTGAAAATTTGAAATTATTGTGAAAGGATCCGTAACGGGAGAAATATTATTAAAGCAGATTTTTGTTTTCAATTGCAAATTTTAAAAGGCTGTGGCTGCCTTTGATATTTAATTTGCTGCTTATTTTATTCCTGTGGTTTTCTACTGTCCTGTAACTAAGAAAAAGAATGTTAGCAATTTCTTTACTTGTTAAATTGTCTGAAATGTATTTTAAAATTGTTTTTTCAGAAGGTGTGAGCAGGTCAATTTTTGGATTGTTGCTCCGGAGTTCATTTAATTTCTTTTTTCTGTTGATAAGAAAATTTGAAACTGATGGCGATATGTAATATTTATTATCCAGAACCGAGTGTATGCATTCAATAATATCATTTACAGCGCTGTCTTTAAGTACATAACCTTTGATTCCCAGATTCATTGATTCATCAAATATATCCTCATCAGCATACATAGTCAAAAAAATAAATTTTGTAGAAGAATTCTCAAGTTCCTTTATAACTTCCAGTCCGGTTTTTTTAGGCATTTCAATATCCAGTATTGCAATATCAGGCTTCAAACCGTTAATTAATTCTACAGCTCTCTGACCGTTATATGCTTCACCAATGATCTCAATGGATTTGTCAGCCGCAAGTATTTGCTTTAAACCGCTTAAGAAAATCGGATGATCATCTGCTATTACTATTTTGACTTTAATGCTCATAAAAAACTATTTTGTTTATTTCGAAAATTCATTTATATCTTTCTTCCGAAGCAAGTTAAAAATTATAATGAATACATTCTATTGAAATAATGATTTATCTGGTGAAACAACTGTCAGTATGTTTAACAGGTTTAATTTTCACTTTTTTGCTTTAAAGGTATTACAATATTTATATCAGTACCGCTTCCCGGTATTGAATTTATATCAAATTTTCCTTTGAAAAGCTTTACTCTTTCATTCATTCCCTTTAATCCAAATCCATAATTACCGGAATTTGCTTTTATGATATCAGGACTGAATCCTTTCCCGTTGTCAGATATAAAAATTGAAATATTTTCATCACCTTTTTTGATATTAACAATTACTTCTTCAGCGGATGAATGTTTGACTATATTATTAATGCATTCCTGGATTATCCTGAAAAGACTTATCTCCGTATCAGGGGTAAGTTTTTTATCAATAATATCAACATGAGAAATAAATTTTAATGTTGTTGAATTTGTTGTCCGGTCAATTATCGACTGTATAGCTTTTGTTAATCCTAATCTTTCTATCTGATACGGATGCAGATTGTATGATATCTCTCTTACTTCATTAATGGTTGACGATAATATTTCCGTAACACTTTCTACGTCACTTGTTATTGAATCAATGTCAGAATTGTTTTTTAATGTAAGCTGAAGTTTGTTTTTAGTGATCAGAAGATCATTTCCAATGCTGTCATGAAGTTCGCCTGCAATTCTTTTCCTGTCATCTTCCTGTGTCTCGAGAAGTTTCCTTGTAAAATCTTCCTGGGCTTTTTTTTCTTTTTTAACTTCATTAATTTTATTCTGATAAATATTTCTGACTATTCCGGCTGCAGTAAGTGCGCTCAGACCTTTGAACCAGAGAGTTTTCCAGAATGGGGGAGTGATTGTAAGTTTAATGCTTTTACCATTCTCATTCCATATTCCGTCATTATTTGATCCTTTTACTCTAAAAATATATTCTCCCGGATTTAAATTGGTATAGGTTGCAAATCGTCTGTTGCCGGAATAAACCCAGTCTTTGTCAAAACCTTCCATCATATATGCATATTGATTCTTTCCCGGAATGTTAAAATCAAGTGATGTGAATTCAAATGAAAACACACTGTCCGAAAAAGACAATTTTATCTCATCAGTCGTATTTATAGTTTTTTTCAACGGAGATCCTTTTTCTGAAATCAATACCTGTTTATTAAAGATCTGAAAATCAGTTATTACAATTTCAGGAATGTGTTTGTTAATTTTAAATTCATCAGGATGAAAAATGTTGAATCCGTTAATACCTCCGAAAACCAGCTCGCCACCGGACAGTTTAAGACAAGCCGAATGATTAAATTCATTGCTTTGTAAACCATCTCTAACGTCATAATTTATGAATACCTTGTTTTCGGGGTCGAATTTTGACAAACCGTTATTTGTACTTACCCAGATAAACCCGTTATCATCTTCAAGTATACCGTTTATGGTATTGTTGGGAAGTCCGTCTTTTTCCTGATAATTTATAAAAATATTTTTTTCTCTGTCAAAATAGTTTAAACCGCCGCCGAATGTTCCGATCCATAATCTGCCTGAATTGTCTTCCAGTATACTCAGAACTGAATTATTACTGAGTGAATTTTTATTATCAGGATCATTTTTGTAATGAGTGAACTTTTCTGTTTCAGGATCAAATTTATTCAAACCTTCTACTTCAAGCCCGGCCCATATATACCGGTTTCTGTCTATAAATAATGCTTTTAATCTGTCAGAACCGATACTGTCAGGATTTTCCGGATTGTGCCTGTAATGTGTGAAAATTTCTTTTTCAGGGTCAAATTTATTCACTCCTCCGTCACTTGTTGCGATCCATATTAAACCTTCATTATCCTCTTTAATATCATAAACTGTATTTACGCTGATTGAATTTATTTTATTGTCGTCAGACTTTTTATATGTGGTAAAAGTTTCTTCTTTTTCATTAAATTTACTTATTCCTCCTCCTACACATGCAGCCCAGAGATTTTTCCTTTTGTCAAAAATTATTTCTGAAATTCTGTCATTTCCTATTGAATTTTTATCAATTTCATTATGTCTGTAAATAGTGAATTTATTTTCCTTAAAACATAATTTGTTTAATCCTGCATCGACAGTAGCAATCCAGAGTGTATTTTTATTTTCTTCACAAAAACCATAAATACTATTGCTGCTCAAATCATTTTCTCTGCCCTGAATTTTTTTAATGTGTGTTACCGGTTTTTTCTCTATGCTGAACCGGGACAACCCGGATCCGTTTGTGCCTACCCATATTAAGCCTGATCTGTCTTCACATATCGAATAGACAGAATCATTACTTATACTGTCAGGATCATTCTGATTATATCTGTAACTAATAAATTCTTCCGTTTCCGGAAAAAATTTATTCAGTCCGCATTCCTTGGTTCCAATCCATAATGATCCCTTACTGTCTTCAAAGATCATAGATAAGAAATTATTACTTATACTGAATTCATCATTTGCATTATGCTTGTATTCTTTTATTTCACCGGTCTTTTTATTCAGTTTTTGCAGTCCGTCATTTGATGCTGCCCATATATTTCCATTGCTGTCTTCATATAGAGAATTAATTCTGTTTGAATTAGGATTTAAATTGGATTTATTTTTATAAGAAATGTATTTATTGTTTTGTCTGTCATATTTTTTAACTCCTTCTCCCCATGTAGCTATCCAGAAATTATGTTCTTTATCCTCTATTAAGTGGCGTACTCTTTTTACGTTCAGGTTTGGGTTGTCAGGATTATCATCTTCTTTTGTAAAATGAATGAATGAATTATCTTCCCTTATAAATTTGTTTAAACCTCCGTATGTTGTGCAAATCCACAGATCACCATTATGATCTTCAAACAATGACCTTATAATATTACTTGAAATTGAATTAGGATTATTTTTATCATGTCGAAATTTTGTAAATGTATCTTTACTTCTGTTATATCTGTTTAATCCTTCTGTAGCAGTGCCTACCCAGATATCTCCATCCCGGGTTTCCAGCATACAGCTAATACCATTTCCGCTTATTGAATTTTTATCTGAGGGGTCGTTTCTGAAGATCCTGAATTTATATCCGTCATACCGGTTCAGTCCGTCCTGAGTCCCAAACCACATAAATCCCTGACAATCCTGAATTATACAGTCCACAACACATTGCGATAGTCCGTGCTCAATTGATAAATGATCGAATTTTATTTTGTTCTCTGAAAACAACTAAGTAAGAAGAATTTTAGAAAGTATGATCAAACTATTTATTTATCACAAAATAGTTTTAACATAACATAAGTTCAATTTGAAAAAATTTATACGTGGAAGTGAAGTTCTCTGTTCGCTATCGGGTTATTAAAAAAACTACGAATCAGAATAACTGTGTGAAGAAATTTTACAAAATTAATGCTGAAAAATTTGACGGATTATGGCAGTATTTACAAAAGCTAAATTTTTAAATATTTCATCAGATCTGACCTGTGTTCAATGGCAAATTTTATCAAACTGTTTACTCCTTTCAGATCTAATTTATTACTTATGTTTGACCTGTGGTTTTCAATAGTTTTAAAACTGCTTCCGAGTTTTTCAGAAATATCCTTTGATGTATTTCCTTCTGAGATAAGATTTAATATAGTTATTTCAGTTTTCGTGAGTTTGCTGAAAACAGAGTCAGTGTTTTTAAATTTCTTTTGTCTTTCTTTCTGGCTCAGAAGTAAGTTTGAAACTCCCGGACTTATATAGTAATTTCCTTCATTAACTTTGTTTATACATTCCACTACATCATTAATTGCGCTGTCCTTTAATATATAACCGCTTATTCCAAGCTCCATTGCTTCATCAAATATATCTTCATCAGCATAAACTGACAGAAAAATTGCTTTGGGTTTAACTTTCATTTTTCCGATCTCCCTTAACACTTCGAGTCCTGTCATTCTGGGCATTTCAATATCCAGAAGTACAATGTCAGGATTGAATTTTTCAATGAGTTCGATTGCTTTTTCTCCGTTATCAGCTTCACCCAGAATATTTATATTTGCTTCTTCTTCGATAACCTGTCTCAGACCGCTCCGGAATATCGGATGGTCATCAGCCATTACAATATTTATTTTATTCTGATTTTTCATGAAAATATTTTTTAATTGGAATTATTATTGTCATTATTGTTCCTTTTCCCTGTTCGGAATCTATCCTGTACTGACCTCCGTAAAGCCTGATCCTTTCATTCATCTCACTCATACCTATCCCTGCATTATCTGCATTTCTTTTAAATCCTACTCCGTTATCTGAGATAACTATGTTAACAGAATCTCCTTTTATAAATGTGTTCAGACTTACCTCAGTTGCATGAGAATGCTTTATAATATTATTAAAACATTCCTGTATTATCCTGAAAATATTGATCTCAAGCTCCTTAGAAAATATATTGTCAATGTTTTCCAGTGATGCTGTAAGGCTGATCTCTGTTGATTTCGAAACTGTATTAATTATAGATTTGACTGCTTTCGTAAGTCCAAGTGATTCAAGCTGATGAGGATGAAGAGAATGTGAAATACTCCGAACATCTTTTAAAGTATTTGATGCAAGATCCGATATTTCATCCAGAATAACTTTTACTTTATCAGAATCTTTTGCATTCTTAAGTCCGATTGAAATTTTATTTTTTGTAACAAGCACATCATGTGCGATTGTATGATGAAGTTCAGTTGCGATCTTCTTTCTTTCTTCTTCCTGAGAGGATAATAACTTTCTTGAAAAATCCTCCTGCATTAATTTTTCATTTTGAACCTTCATAAGTTTTCTTTGATATGCCAATCCCGTAGTCCCGGCTACTGATAATACACCGAGTGATTTGAACCACCATGTTTTCCAGAATGGTGGAGTTATATGAATTTTTATGGATGTTCCTTCTTCATTCCATATCCCGTCATTATTTGAACTCTTAACCCTGAAGGTATATTCGCCGTGATCCAAACTTGTATATGTTGCAAACCTCCTCGTTCCGCAGTAAATCCATTCTTTGTCAAATCCTTCCATCATATAAGCATACTGATTTTTCTGAGAATTATTATAGATCAAAGATGAAAATTCAAATGAAAAAACACTTTCCCTGTATGTTAAATTTATTTGGTCTGTTTCAGTAATGCTGTTTCTCAAAAAAGGATTTCCAGGTGAATTTTTTACGGAATGATTGAAAATCTGAAAATCCGTAATTACAGTTTCAGGGAAATACGGATTATCCTTTATATCTTCGGGTTTGAAAAAATTGAATCCATTTATTCCGCCAAAATAAAACAACCCGTCGTTATCTTTATAAAAAGCTCCGTCATTAAATTCTTTACTCTGTAATCCATCTTTCACACTGTAATTCCTTAAAATTTTATTTTCCGGATTGTACCTTGAAAGGCCGCTGTTAGTGCTCATCCAGAGATTTCCCGAGTCGTCCTGAAGTATTCCGCGTATCGTTGTGTCAGGGAAATTTTCAGGGGATATAAATCTTTTGAAAGAATGATTTCTTTTATTAAATAAATTCAAACCGCCGTTGAGAGTCCCGACCCAGATGCTGTCTCTGTCTCTCTCATACATACAAATCACATAATTATCACTAATGGAATTTATATCGTCTTTATCATAAGTATAATGCGTGATGATACCGTTTTCAATGTCGAGACTGTTCAATCCACCCTGATCTGTTCCTATCCATAGAATACCGTCACTGTCTGATAACAAACACTTAATCCCGCTGCTGCTTAACTGCTGATTGAAATTTTTTAGTTCAGAATATTGAGTGAATTCCTTTTTCTTTTTATCAAATCTGAATAAGCCTTTCGATAATGTTCCAACCCATAAATATTCATCTGATTTATTACTGTATTTGCACAAAGAAAATACACTGTTTTCATTTAATGAATCAGAGTATAAAAAATTTTCATATTCACCTGTTAAAGAATTAAACTTATATAATCCGTATCTGTGAGCGCCGATCCACAGGTCGTGGCTGCAGTCTTCTAAAAGACAAATCAGTGTCTGGTTAACAACCTTTTCATTTTTATATAAATATTTTTTTGATTCTCCATTGCTTGTATTTATTTTATATAAACCTTCAAAATCAGTAGAAAGCAAAATATTGTTATCATGATCTTTGAGAATTGAAAAAACACATAATTCTGAATTGTCTTTTTTTTCCTTAACAAGATTGTTTAATCCGTAAAACTTCTTTCTTTCGCAGTCCAGCTTATTTATTCCGGTATTAAAATCTCCAATCCAGAGAACATTTGAATTATCAGAATAAAGTGAAATTATTGTATTACTGCTTAATGCATCAGGATCGCTTTGGTCAGAATCTATTACTATATATTTTTCCGGTTCAACATCTAATCGAATTAATCCTGTATTCAACGAACCTATCCAGAGTCTGTTGTTCTTATCTTCAGCAATGCTTGATAATTTAAATTTCGAATCTTCATTATTTCCGCAAAGATATTTCTTAAAAGTAAAATTATGGGGATCATACCTGTTCAGTCCGTCATTAGTGCCAATCCAAAGTATCTTTCTGCTGTCCTGAAATATAAAACTGACGTAATTATCGCTGATAGAAGTGTCTTTAGTAGGATCATGAATAAACTGTTCTGATGTATTTTTCTTTAAATCAATTTTTATCAATCCCTCATTCTTAGTGCCTAACCACAGAAAATCCTCTTCATCATAAAACATCGTTAAAACATTTTTGAAATTATAGTTCTTACCAAAATCGGCGCTCTCAATCCGGGAAAATTTATTATGAATTTTTTGGTAACTGTATATACCTACATTTGCCAGTGAAATAAAAAGCCGGTTTTCAGGACCTTCGCAAATTGAATAAATATAGCTTTTATTTTTCAGATTCATTTCTGAGACAGGCAGCTGAAAATTGTTGAACAGATCTTTCTCTTCATTATAGTTCAGAAAGATCCCGTCCATAGAGCCAAACCACATCAACTCATCTTTATCCTTGAATGATTTGCAAATGAAATTATTTGCAATTGATCTGATATTGTTCTGTTCCTTTGTATAAACCGTAAATTTATATCCGTCAAACTTATTCAATCCCTGCTGAGTACTGATCCACATGAATCCTTTTTTATCCTGATCTATGGAATAAACTGTACTTTGTGACAGTCCGTCATTTATTGAAAGTTTTTCAAACTTATAATCTTCAAAAAAAATCATTGGAAAATATTATTTTTTAAAAATTCCCGGAAAGAAATAATTTAACCGATAACAGGGAAATGTCATTATGCATATAAAATTCAAAGCATTCAGAATTACTTTTAAAATTGAAGTAACAACTATTTTACAGTTTTTCTGTCGAATGAATTTTTAAATGAAGATAAAGCTGCAATTCTTTTTTTATAAAGTAAATCCAGATTATCCATAAGATTATTCAGATCAGCTTCCATAAGCTGAAACTTTTGAGTGGTTTCCTTTGATAAAATTTTATAAAAAGCGATCTGATGTTTGACTTCGTTTGCTTCATTTGTCATCAATAAATCAACCAATAACATGGCATCAGCAATTCCTTCTTCACCGGAAGGTCTGTCAGTCGAATCTTCCTGTCTGATAATGGAGCGGTATTTACTGCAGATATTTTCACATCTCAGGTCAGGAGGATTACAGGGTTCTTTAAGGCAATTTGGGCAACTTTCTAAACAACCGTAACTTTCAATTAAGTTTAATACTTTCTCCTTCATTGCGTCGGGATCATATACGTTATTCAGATATGAAATCGGTTTACCATAGGTAGTGTCACTTTTGTTTGTACTGCCGTCAGGTGTTTTCTGTGCTCCGCAGCCCTGCATTATTGAAGCAATAATTAATAATGATGTGAACAGGTAAATAAACGGCTTGAATGCTTTCATTATTTCTCCTTCCTGTTAATTTATTTTTAAACAGTTTAAATTAATTTTTTGCATAATTTTAATTGTGTACAGACTTATATAAAAATCTGATCCGGTTAGTTTTCAAATACAAATTAACCGGATCAGTTTCAATTAATAATAAATGCATTTACACTTTGTGCATAGGTTACAATACTTATTCAATCTGAACAAAAGAATTAACTCTTTTTTTCAGTCGGTTTGCTGATTTCTATTCCCAGTTCTTCAAGTTGTAAATTGCTCACATCACTTGGACAATCGTCCATTAAAGAAGTTGCTTTCAGGGTTTTCGGAAATGCAATTGTGTCTGTGATCGATTTTAATCCGCAAAGAACTGCAACGATTCTGTCGAAACCTAATCCTGCTCCACCGTGCGGAGGAGCTCCGTATTTATAAGCTTCGAGCATAAAACCGAATTTTTTATCTGCTTCTTCATCTGTTAAACCTATCATATCGAAAACTTTTTTCTGAAGGGCGGGTTTGTGAATTCTCATGCTGCCGCTTGTTATTTCATGACCGTTCAAAACAAGATCATAACAATCAGCGCGAATGCTTTCCACTTCAGCTATGTCCTTGCTGTCTAAATACTTTATGTGTTCCTCTTTTGGCATTGTGAAAACATGATGCTCAGCATAAAATCTTTTTTCTGCTTCTTCATATTTAAAAAGAGGGAAGTCGGTTATCCAGACAAATTCATATCTGGATTCATCTGTCAGTTTAAAGTCTTCTGCAAGTTTTAATCTGAGCTGTCCGAGCGCAGTCAGTACTTTCATCCTTTCACCGCTGAGAATGAAAACTGTATCTCCATTTTCTGCCGTAAAGGAATTTTTAATATTATCAAGTATATTTTCTGTTAAAAACTTTGTTATCGGAGACTGAACTGTTCCGTCTGCATTGAATTTTAAATATCCGAGACCGCCGAATCCAAGCTTCTTCACAAAATCCGACAACGAGTCTATGATCTTTCTTGAAACTTCTTTCTGCGGTAGCTTTATACCGGCAATAATTCCGCCAATAGAAATAGCATCCTGAAAAACCTTAAACTCAGTTTCTCTGACAATGTCCGTAAAGTTAATAATTTTCATATCGCCTTCGATCCTCAGATCAGGCTTGTCGATTCCGTAATTACTCATAGCGTCATCATAGGTAATTCTTGTGAATTTTTGCGGAAGCTGAATCCCTTTAATTTCCATCCATATCTCACCGAACATTCCTT
>DAIPYE010000042.1:18794-19772 GCA_036782915.1 Bacteroidota bacterium
CCAGTATTTCAAAAATATCATCCTGTGTAACAAAGCTCATCTCAAGATCTATTTGAGTAAACTCCGGCTGTCTGTCTGCACGGAGATCTTCATCCCGGAAACATTTGCAGATCTGCACATACCTGTCTAATCCTGCAACCATAAGTATTTGTTTATAGATCTGCGGAGACTGCGGAAGCGCATAGAATTTTCCTTTGTGAACTCTGGATGGAACAAGATAATCCCGTGCTCCTTCCGGAGTGGATTTCATCAGCATAGGAGTTTCAATTTCAATAAAGTTATGCTTCTCAAAATATCTGTGAACAATATTGTAAACTTTACTTCGTATTAGCAGGTTATCGGAAATACTTTTTCTTCTCAGGTCAAGATAACGGAATTTTAATCTAAGCTCATCTGATGCTTTCACTTCTTCTTCGATAACAAAAGGCGGGACTTCAGATTCATTTAAAACTTCAAGTTCTGTTACTTCTATTTCAATTTCACCTGTCGGAATATTTTTATTAATGCTCTCACGTTTAATAACTTTACCAGAAGCAGAAATTACAAATTCCTGTCCCAGTTTTTCTGCTATCCCGTAAGCTGACTTATTTTCCGGGGAAATTTTTAATTGAGTAATACCAAATCTGTCCCTGAGATCAACGAAAAGTAAACCTCCAAGATCTCTTTTCTTTGAGACCCAGCCGTTCAGAGTTACGGTTTTATTTTCATCTGCAATTCTTAATTCACTGCAGTTATGTGTTCTTTTTTTAAAATTCATATTGTTTTTTAAAGGTAAGACGTGAAACGTGAAACGTGAAACGTCAAACGTAAGACTTCAATCCTGATGCGTCAAATTAAATTAATAAATTAAAATTAAGTAATCCAATATCTAATATCTAATATCTAATATTTAAAATCCCAAATCCAAATTCCTAAATCATCATAGAGTTCCTCTTAGATCCTGTTCACGTTCAATAGCTTCAAACAAAGCTTTGAAAT
>DAIPYE010000043.1:0-19598 GCA_036782915.1 Bacteroidota bacterium
TACAAGGCTCAGACCTTTGACCAATAACATTCCGAAGCCGATGGTTCCGATAGTAAACAAGCCGATACGCGAACACATAATCAATCTTTTAAAAACACATAATATAAAGGATTATGTCGTGTTACTGTATTACATGCCTGATACTATCAAAAATTTTCTGGGAGACGGAAGAAAATTCGGAGTGAAGATAAGGTATGTGATCCCGGATCATGACTTTGGAACAGCCGGTGCGGTTAAACTTTCTGAGAAGTTCATTGATGATAAATTCGTAGTAATAAGCGGTGATGTTTTAACTGATTTTAATCTTACTGAGATCAAAAATTTTCACAACAGTCAGAATACAATTGCAACACTTTCCTTATACAGATCAAAAAACCCTTTACAATTCGGGATCGTGCTTACAGATAAGAAGGACAGAATAGTAAGATTTTTAGAAAAGCCCACATCGTCTGAAGTTTTTTCAGATACAATAAATACCGGTATATATTTTTTCAATAAAGAAATATTCGCTCACATACCTGAAGGCGAAAGTTACGATTTTTCGCAGGACCTGTTTCCGAAATTGCTGAAGAATAATATTCCCATTTATGGATACAAAACAAAAGGATACTGGAGAGATGTCGGAAATCTTGAGGAATATATTGAAGCTAACATGGACACGCTGAAGGGTAAACTTTCATACATCAAAGCCAGGGACAGCAACGGTAATTGCATAAGTAAAAATTCAAAGATTGATAAAAGCGCATATATTGAGAACAGCATTATCGGTGACAAAGTAATAATTGAAAAAGATGCTGTGATCAGAAACTCTGTGATCTGGAATAATGTAAAGATCGGTTCTTCATCTAAACTGCTTTTCGATGTAGTGGGAAATAACTGTGTTATCGGACAGGGAACAAGAATTAATGACTACGTTTTCATTGGTGATAACTGTGATATAGGAAAGAATGTTTTTATTAGTTCGAGTCTGAAGATATGGGATAATAAACACATTGAAAATAATGATAAAGTAACAAGAAGTTTAATTTACGATGACAGATTTTTCAGTGAATTGTTTTCAGATTCGAGAATCACGGGACTTTCAAATCTGCAGATCAATCCGGAATTCGGATCCAAACTCGGATCAGTTTACGGAGCATCAATAGGGCTTGGGAATAAAATACTGATTGCGAGAGACAGCGATTATATTTCAAACATGATAAAGCGTTCGATCTCCAGCGGAATAATGTCAGCCGGTGTAAATATAATAGATGCTCAGGTAATTCCAATTCCGATCCTGAGACAGGAGCTAAAAAGCGGTGAAGGATCCGGCGGGATATTTGTAAGGAAATCTCCTTTTAACAGAGAATCAACAGACATAATATTTTTTGATAAAGACGGAAGAGATTTATCAAGCAACAGGACAAAATCAATCGAAAGATTATTTTTCAGCGAAGAATATAAACGGGCTGATTATGATAAAGTAGGTTCATTTAAATATCAGGAAAGAACGAACGAGAAATATAAAAAACATTTTTTAAACTGTCTTGATGTACAGTCAATAAGAAAGAAGAAATTTAAAGTTGTGATTGATTATTCATACGGAATAACCTCTACAATTTTTCCTAACATTCTCGGTGAATTCAATTGTGAAGTGGTTTCTTTGTCTGCTCATCTTGACAGTGATAAGATCACAAAATCGGAAGAGGAGTTAAGAAGTTCGTTAAAGCATACATCCTATGTAGTAAAATCACTCAACTATGACATTGGATTTATGATCGATTCCGGAGGAGAAAAGATCTGGCTAATAACAGGCGAAGGAAAGGAGCTGAGCGGTGACAGACTTATTGTTCTTGTATTGAAATTATTTTTAATAGCAACAGAAGGTGTAAAGAAGATAGCCGTCCCGGTTCAGGTTTCAAGGGAAGTTGATATAGTTGCAAAAGAATTCGGTGTTGAAGTAGTAAGGGTAAAAGACACACACTATTCAATGATGATGGCATGTGACGATAAGGAAGTTGGATTTGTCGGCGGAATGAGAGGCGGTTTTTTGTTTCCGGGTTTTTTTTACTCTACTTACGGAATGTTTTCAATTGCAAAGATATTAGATATGATAGCTGTCAGTAATCAAAGTATAGAGGAAATTGACAGAACAACTCCAAAGCTGTTTATGATCAAGGAGAATATTATCTGTTCCAAAGAAGAAAAGGGAAGCATCATGAGAAAATTTATGGAAGACACAATGATTTACGAGCAGGAATTAATTGACGGAGTAAAAGTTTTCATTGACAAGGATTCAACGGTGTTATGCATTCCTGATAAAGACAGAAACATTGTTCATCTGAATACAGAGTCCAGGACAAAAAAGAAATCAGAAGAGTTAATGAAAATTTACAGGAAAAAAATTGAGAGTTATATAAAGAGTGAGTAAAGCATTAATTACATTTACAGAAATTATAAACAAATAATTTAAGAAAGTATTATAGAAAATTTTTACAAACAATTTATTTCAGTGTTATGAAAATCAGTGAGTTATTAAACGAGAATATTATTTCAACCGACTTGGAATGTGTTGATAAAGATGATGCAATTAATAAAGTTATAGACCTTGCAGGAAATTCAGGATTAATTCTGGACATAGAAAGCGTAAGAAAGTGTGTGTTTGAAAGAGAGAATCTTGTTTCGACGGGAGTCGGAAAAGGATTTGCAATACCGCACGGAAAAACAGAGCAGATAAAGGACATTGTCGCTGCTTTTGCAATTTTGAAAAACCCAATAGACTTTGATTCGATTGATTTAGAGCCGGTTAAATTTATATTTCTGATTGTTGGAAAGGAAAGTCTGCTGAATGCTCACATTAAGCTGCTTAGCAGGATCTCAAGACTGATGAATAAAGATGATTTCAGGGATCGGCTTTCAGAAGCTAAAAGTCCGGGTGAAGTTTTACAACTGTTCAGAGATGAAGAGCAGAATTATCTGGAGCTGTAAGAAATTTTTAAAATCAGTTAAACTTTATTTAATCCTCTTACATTCATTCTTACTTGCCTGAGTAAAAATAAGTTTATTTATTTTACCTTCATGATCGATCACAAATTCCGCCTGAGCATTGACAACCTTCATAAATAATTCATTGTTACTTTCCGGAAAATCTACTTTAGTGATTCTACAAAAGACAGATATTGATAAAAAGATACATAATTTACAGTTTAATGTTCGAAAAGTATTGCATAATTTAAACCAAATCAAAAATTCAGTACATAAATTACCGGCATTAAAGCTCCGCTTTCCCGGTTTTATTGATTAATAATTACTGTCTCATTTAAAATCTGTATAAATCTATTTTAAGTCTTTATTAAATTTATAGATAACTTGAACGAAATAAATTATACTGTTTCATTTAATAAACCATTCACACATTACTGCGAGGTTGAAATTTCCCTTAAAGATCTTAAAAATGATAATGTAATTTTTTCAATGCCTGTCTGGACTCCGGGTTCATATCTTATCAGGGAATTTGCGAAAAATGTTGAAGGAGTGTATGCACTAAATTCTGCCGGAGTGAAATTAAACTGTGAAAAAATAAATAAAAATTCCTGGCAGATCGACTGTAAAACTGAGAGAGAAGTTAATTTCAGATACAGGGTTTATTGTAATGAGCTTACGGTTAGAACAAGTGAGATAAACAGCGAGCATGCATTTTTAAGCAGTTCCGGAATATTCATGTTTGTAAGGGGATTTGAAAATAAAAAATGCATTGTAAATCTGAATCTGCCCGAAGAATGGAAAAAAGCATCAACGGGATTAACAAAAATTTCGGAAACAACCTATGAGGCAGAAAATTACGATATACTGGTTGATTCTCCTATTGAAACCGGAAATCAGAATATTATAGAGTTTGAGATAAACGGAATTAAACATTCTATCGCACTTTGCGGAAAAGGGAATTATGATGAAAAAGTTTTAATAAAAGATTTTAAAACAATTGCGGAAGAGGAAATAAAACTTTTCGGCGGAGAGATCCCGTATAAAAGTTATACTTATATTATTCATCTTGTGGAGCAGGGCGGCGGCGGACTGGAACATCTGAATTCATTTGTTGTGCAGATACCAAGATGGGCTTTTACAGATAAGAGTCTTTACAAAAAATTCCTGGGACTGGTATCACATGAGTTTTTTCATTTATGGAATGTAAAAAGGATCAGGCCGGAAGCTTTGGGACCTTTTGATTATGACAATGAAAATCATTCAAAAGGATTATGGGTTGCGGAAGGCTGGACAAGTTTTTATGATAATTTAATTTTGCGAAGATGTAATTTAATCAGCAATGAAGAATATTATGAATTTCTTGATAGCGAGGTAAATGATGTAATGAGAACAGAAGGAAGGTTACAACAGTCTCTGGAAGAATCGAGTTTTGATGCATGGATTAAATTTTACAGAAAAGATGAGAATTACAGCAATGCTCAGGTTTCATATTATACAAAGGGATCTCTGGTAGCATTGATGCTGAATCTGGAAATTATAAAAAGCACGGATTCGGAAAGATCACTGGATGATGCGTTAAGATTATTGTATGAAGATTATAAGAAAGATAATTCAAAAGGATATTCTGACAAAAGAGTAAAAGAAATTTGCAGTAACGTTTGCGGAAAAGATTTAGATTTTTTCTGGAAAAAATATATAAGCGGAACTGATGATCTTCCGGTAAACGAATATCTGAATTTTGCAGGACTGGAGATGCTAAATACCAATGATGAACTTTCCGCAAAACTGGATGTTGAGATAAAGGACGATAACGGAAGAGTAGTGATCACAAAAGTAATAGCAGGTTACTCTGCTTTTGAATCCGGACTTAATTTCAATGATGAGATAATTGCAATTAACGGAATCAGAGTAAAGACCTCGAACCTAAAGAATATAACAAAGGATCTTAAAATTGGTGAAGAGATCAAAGTACTTATAAGCAGAAAAGGTCTTATAATGGAACTGGAAGTAAAACTTCTTATGCCTGTACCGAATTATTCAGTAGCGGAAATGGAAGATACAAACGCTGAGCAGAATAAAATTCTGTCTAAGTGGCTTACAGGAATAAATTAAAATTCACATAATTTTAATTAAGCAAAATTAATTTTAAAACAAAGTTTTTAAAAAGATACAATAACAAACAGTAAATATGAAAAGCATAATATTAATTTTAGGGATAGTTTTTTTAATATCCGGTAGATCAAATTCTCAATACACAAATGTTTTAATTTCAAATACAAATTCACCGAATGAACCGACTATCTGCATTAATCCGAAAAACACAAATCAGGTTGTAGCCGGAGCAAATTTAACATCATATTATTATTCCACAAACGGCGGATATAACTGGACAAGAGGTAATCTCACTTCTACTTACAGTGTCTGGGGTGATCCTTCGATTATTGCCGATACTGCCGGTAATTTTTATTTCGGACATTTGACAAATCCTTCTTCAAGTTACTTTATTGACAGGATCGTAGTTCAGAAATCCACAAATGGCGGAGTCAACTGGGATAACGGAGCATTCACCGGATTCATTCCACCAAAGCAGCAAGATAAAGAATGGCTATGCGTGGATCCGGCGAATAATTATTTATACATGACCTGGACACAGTTTGATGCTTATGGCAGCAGCAATCCTAATGACAGTTCGACAATTTTATTTTCAAGATCAACAAATGCAGGAGCGAGCTGGAGTAATGCGCTACGTATAAATAAAAAAGCCGGTGATTGTATAGACGAAGACAATACTGTTGAGGGAGCAGTGCCGTGTGTCGGACCGAACGGTGAAATATACGTTTCATGGTCAGGATATTCAAAAATTGTTTTCAATAAATCCACAAACGGCGGAGCGAACTGGCTTAGCGAAGAAACTTTTGTGACAACGCAGCCCGGCGGATGGGATTTTTCAATGCCCGGAATATACAGAGCAAACGGTTTGCCAATAACAGCCTGTGATCTTTCAAACGGACCGAACAGAGGAACGATCTATATAAACTGGTCAGACCAGAGAAATGGCACGACAGATACTGATGTGTTTCTGATAAAATCTACAGATGGCGGTAATACCTGGAGCTCCGTAAAAAGAGTAAACGATGATCCGGCCGGTAAGCAGCAGTTCTTTACCTGGATGACAATAGATCAGACAACAGGTTATTTATATTTTGTATATTATGACAGAAGAAATTATACAAATACGCAAACTGATGTATATATGGCAAAATCAACTGACGGTGGCGAGACATTTGAAAATTTTAAAGTCAGCGCTTCACCTTTTACGCCTGTTTCGTCCGTATTCTTTGGTGATTATACAAACATATCAGCGTCTAACGGTAAAGTAAGACCAATCTGGACGAGACTGGATAATACTTCTTTAAGTATTTATACAGCTATTGTTGATTATACAACAAATGTAAATCAGGTGAATTCAAGTGTTCCTTCTTCTTTCAAACTTTATGAAAATTATCCGAACCCGTTCAATCCTACAACAAAAATAAAATTTGATATTTTAAATTCAGCCGACACTCCTGTTAATGTGAACTTAACAGTTTATGATTCGAACGGAAAAGAAGTTAAAAAATTAGTTGATGCAGCTCTCACTTCCGGAACGTATGAAATTGAATGGGATGCATCTGATTATGCAACAGGCGCATATTATTGTAAGCTGGAAACTGAGATTTTTTCTGAGACAAAAATGATGATGCTGGTAAAATAAATTTAAAACCTGTTCAGAGATTTTAGATAACATACAGAATAAATATATTTTTTTAAAAAATTACTTAAACCAAATGAAAACTCTATTTTTAATTTTTTGTATCGGAGTAACCGGATTAGTTATCCTTTCATCAAATAACCCCGGCACAACGCAAAATAATTTTTCATATATAAATGAAGACAGGAATTATGTCGAAGGCGAAATTATAGTAATGTTTAAGACAAGTACTGACGCAGAAGCATTTATAAATAGTTATAAGAACATTGACCTTGAGATCAAAGAGGTTCTTGTAAAGGATATGAATATTTATCTTTTTCAGTATAATGTTTCGAAATCAAATCCAACTGATGCTTTGCTGTCTGTTATGCGAAATGATAAAGTAGCCATAGCACAGTTCAATCACAACTTTGAAGAAAGAGTTGTAATGCCTAATGATACAAGATTCGCAGAACAATGGGATAAAAACAATACCGGTCAGTCAGGAGGAACCATAGATGCAGATATTGATGGTCCTGAAGCATGGGATATGTCAACCGGCGGAACTACAGTTTTGGGCGACACTATAGTTGTAGCGATAGTTGATGGCGGTCAGCAGGTTACACATCAGGACCTTGACACATGGAGGAACTGGAGGGAGATCGCAGCAAACGGAATTGATGATGACAGCAATGGATATATAGATGACATCAACGGCTGGAATGCCGGAACTAACAACGGAACAATTCCTGCCAATCAGCATGGAACTCATTGCGCGGGAATAGTTGGTGCTATAGGAAATAATAATATTGGTGTTGCCGGTGTAAACTGGAAAGTTAAAACTATGCCAATTGCATACGGTTCAACACAGGAAACAAATGTTTTAAAAGCTTACGGCTATGTATTAAAGCAAAGAAAATTATATAATTCCACAAACGGAGTTAAAGGTTCTTTTATTGTTTCAACAAATTCTTCATGGGGAATTGATTACGGAAATCCTTCGAACTATCCTTTATGGTGCGCATTTTATGATTCACTTGGAAATGCAGGAATACTCAGTGCAGGAGCAGGTCCGAATCTGAATGTTAATATTGATGTTGTAGGAGATATGCCGACAACCTGTCCCAGTAATTTTATGATCGCAGTAACCAATACAACAAGAACAGATCTGAAAAATACAGGAGCCGGATATGGCGCGATAAATATGGATCTTGGCGCTCCGGGAACAAGTATACTTTCGACAATACCAACAAACAGTTACGGAACTCTCACCGGAACATCAATGGCAACACCTCAGGTTGCGGGAGCAGTCGGACTTTTATATGCCGGAGCAGACAGCAATTTTATCCGTCTTGCAAAAATCAGACCTGATTCAGTGGCGATGTTGTTTAAAAAATTCATAATGGAAAGTGTTGATACACTAGCTTCATTGCGCGGAATAACAGTTTCAAACGGAAGACTGAATGTAGATAAAATGCTTAAGAATGTTACAACTCCCGTTGTTCCTGTTTTAAATTCTTTTTCATTAATATTACCTGCAGCAGGTGTTAGAATTTTAACTACTCCGACCGGAACAGAACAGAACTTATTTTCCTGGGATACATCTGCAACCGGAGCAACTTACAAATTTGTTTTCGGAAGTCCGACAATTTCTACAAGAAAAATGTCAATTCCATCGGCAACAAATTTACTTTCAATGACTTCAGCTCAGCTCGATACGATGCTTGCTGGCATTGGACTGAATCCCGGTGATTCAATTACAGGGCAGTGGAATGTATGGTCATACAGATTGTTGCCATTGAATGACTCATTGATCTCAAGCAGTGCTTCCCGTTCGATCACATTTAAAAGAACATTATTCACATCACTTTCTAACTTCAGTTCTGAGATACCAGGAAATTTTTCCTTATCACAGAATTATCCGAATCCGTTCAATCCGTCAACGAATCTGGAATTTGCAATTCCCCAAACGGGATATGTAACATTAAAAGTATACGATATGATTGGAAAGGAAGTAGCGGCGCTTGTTAATTCCGAATTGAACCCCGGAACTTACAGATTTAAATTTGACGGAAGTAACTTATCGAGCGGGATATATTATTATAAACTTACAGTGACAGGAGCGGAAGATTATAGTGCTTTAAAGCGTATGGTTTTAATTAAGTAAAGTATCAGATTTTTTAAATTTTCAAGAGCCCGGACGAAATCATCCGGGTTCTTTTTATAATTATCAAATGAATAAAAAATTTATAACGTTTTTTAAAGATCCAATCACAAAAGAATCTCTTCTGTTTTTTCTTTTCGAAATAAATTTTGAAAACATTATCGCAGGTGTTTTTTTAAATGAAACAACGGGAACAGTTTTTCCCGTTACGGAAGGCGTTCCCCTAATGCTGCCGGATTCTGTCACTAAGGATTTTCATAAAAAGTATGAAGAGCAGTTTGGTGAGTTCAAAAAAAGATTTCCGGCGGCAAAGACAAATATTTCCGATAAAAAAAATTCATGGAGCTTCAGTCTCGAATGGGAATCTCATTTTGACAAAGATCTGGAGACGACCTGGGGAATGACAGTTCCCGAGAGATACGGGCAGTTCCTTCTTGAGAATCAGGTTCCTGAAGCTGATCTGAAAAATAAAATAATTCTCGATGCGGGAAGCGGTAACGGTATGCTGACAGAATACATTTCGCAAAAAAATGACTGTCTCATATTTGGTCTGGATTTTTCCGAAAGCGTTTTTAAAGCGGAGCATAACAGAAAATCTGATAATGTCTGTTTTGTTCAGGGCGATCTTCAGCATCTGCCTTTCGATGATAATTTTTTTGACATAATTTTTTCCAACGGAGTTTTGCATCATACACCAGACACATATACAACTTTTAAGTCTGTAGCTCAAAGCGTAAAACCCGGCGGAAGTTTTTATATGTGGCTGTACTGCAGAAAAGGAAGCATTCCCTGGAGATTGAAAAGAAGATGGTTTGATTTTCTCAGAGCGATCATATCACGAACTCCGCCTTTCATTCAAAAGCTTGCTGTTAATATTCATACAACATTATCTTACGGACTTCAATATTTAACAGGTAAAAAAGTAAAAAGAAGCTTCAATGAAATTAGAATTGACATGTATGATTCGATAACTCCGAGGTGGCGGTATTATCACGAGCCATTGGAAGTTTCAAAATGGTTCTTTGATTGCGGATTCGGGGCGGGAATATTAACTCACTGGGATAATCCGTTCGGCTTTGGCATCCTGAGTTTTAAAAATAAAGCTGATAAAACCCCGGGAACAAACTTCAAAAGTTCAGAATAAATTTCATAAGTTGCTTTTAAACAAATGTCAGAATTCAAATTCCCTGACAATCATTTTATTTGAATCGGTTAGACCGGCTTTTTTTAAACGTTCAGCTTTTACAAAATCATTTTTCTTTTCTATTCCCTTTACTCCCCGTGTCAAAAATATAAAAACATTGGATAAAAATTTTGAAACCGGGGCTGGAAGCATAAGAGTAAAACAAATCATCCTAAGAAATAATTTTTCTTTTAATGAGAACATATGAATATTTTCAGAAATATGAGTGACTGCTTTTCTTTTTACTTCCTTATCATCAACAAAGACTCCGCACTGAAGAATATTAAATGAGAGCTGAACGATATTATTTTTTAAATAATTTTTTGCTGCATTGACTGACTTTTCATCCAAATCTGCTTTGATAGAATCAATAGCATTATAAAGCCCGTAATATCCGGCTCTCCAAAGATAATGTGACGAATACATCATCACTTCTCCGTGAACGGAATCGGAAACGATATTTAAATCTCTGATATAAATTTTAAGATTACTGTGTTGATAAATTCCAAGAATCATAAGCTGTGTCTGAGGCCAGCTGAAACTGAAATACTCATAAGGGTGAGTTTTTAAATTATCCTTAGCAAAAGAAGATCTCAATATTGTAACACCGGCATTTCCAATGTGCCAGTAAAAATTTTCCAGCAGCGTAACAAGATCCAGTGATTCGGTTGAATCGGGAAATAGATTTTTTTTAAAATTACTGCTGTCTATGAGCAAACCTGTTTCAGGATTTTGCTCCAGAAATGTAATTAAACCGGACAGGCAATTTTTATTAATTCTGTCATCATCACCTAAGAAAAGCGTAAATTTCCCTTCTGCCGTCTCCATTGACTTGAGTACATTTCCGCTTGCTCCTATGTTGGTTTTGTTTCTGTTATATGTTACAAAGGAATGATTTTGAGAAAACCCGGTCATAACTTTTTCCGTGTCATCTTCCGAACCGTTATCTGAAACTAATATTTCTATTTTACTTTCGAGATTAAAATTTATTATTTGAAAGGCGAGCAGATCTAGCAATTCTTTTAACAGTGCAGAGCGGTTCCATGTCGGTATTGAGATTGTTAAAATTTTTCCGTTTGACAATAGTGATACAATTATTTTAAATTTAATATTTACTGTATAACGATGAGCATTATGTTCCTTCCATATCAATTGATTCTGCGAAAGGTTCCATTTCGGTGATTGGTTTCCCGAAAGCAATTTTCGGATACGCATTTGCGCCCGGATCGATCATAACCTGCAGTAAAAAAGGATCCTGCGGATCTTGCCAGAGAGATTTAAGCGCGTCATTAATTTCTTCTTCACTTGAAATAGTCAATGAGTCTATGCCGTAAGCAACTGCGATTTTCCCAAAATCAGGTGCGCTGTATCCCCAGACTGTAGACTGGTGTCGCCCGTCAAAGTAACTGTCCTGAAACTGTCTGATCATTCCAAGAGACTGATTATTTAAAATCACCATTTTCAAAGGAAGATTATTTCTTTTTATAGTTTGTAATTCCTGTATGTTAAGCTGGAATCCGCCGTCGCCTGAAATTACAACTACGGGTTTTATATTTTCTGCAAAACATGCCCCGATTGCCGCCGGTAATGCATATCCCATTGCTCCCATTCCTCCGGAAGTAATAAAAAATTGTTCACCGTTTAACTCAATTGACTGCGCAGCCCACATCTGATGACTTCCCACATCCACAGAATAACCTTTAGCTGAGTAAGAATCTTTTGAAAGCCGGTGTATAAAATGATTCGGATTTATTCCTTTTACAATATTAATTTCATTCGTATCAGGCCATTTTGCTTTTAACTGATTTATTTCTTCAATCCAGTTATTTTTAGAAGCAATATTTTTGGAGCTAAAAAACTCAACCGCATCCTTTAAGAAAGTTTTAACATCAGAATTAATTGTAATACAATCCTTAACCCGGTTATTCATTTCTCCGTTTTCAATATCCACATGAATAATCTTCTTCCCGGATTTAAAGGAAACAGTGTCAGCGCCGGTCTGACGAATATCGAGCCTGCTTCCAAGAACAATCAGGCAGTCACATTTTCCCAGAGAGATATTTGCCCAACGGTTACCATAGCTTCCGATAAAACCTACACGTGATTTATCAGAATAGGAAATTGCATCGACTGCCATAAGAGAAGTTACAACAGGGATTTTGGAAACATTCACAAATTCATTAAAAATATTTTTAGAATCGCTGCTCAATATTCCCCGTCCCGCAAGTATTAATGGTTTGTCGGATTTTAAAACTGACTGATATAAATCTTCTAAAACAGCAACATCAGTTTTACCGGTTTTTAAATCAGCAGATCTTTTAAATTCAGACTCATCAAAATCTTTTATCAATACGCGCTGAATGTTCATGGGAATATCCAATAAAACAGGTCCGGGTCTTCCGCTGGTTGCGATATGAAACGCTTCTTCAAGTATCTCGGGAAGTTTATTTGCATCGTGAATTTGAAAACATGCTTTTGTGATCGGCATTGCCATCGAAACAATATCAGTTTCCTGAAAACCCAGCTGACGAATCGGCTTATCACCTTTTAACTCATGCTGATTGACCTGACCTGTAATAAAAATTGCAGGTACAGAATCAAAATAACAACTTCCGATTCCGGTAAGCAAATTTGTAGCTCCCGGTCCGCTTGTAGCTAATGCAACTCCGGGTAAATTTTTTATACGTGAATATCCGTCAACAGCAAATGCGACGCCTTGCTCATGATGCATTGTCACTATGGTAATTTTCTTTAATGCATAAATCGAATCAAGAATATGAGTGATCATACCACCGGACAATTCGAATACATGTGAAATACCTTTATGACTTAAAAAATGCGCAATGTAATCTGAAACTTTCATTTATTATTTATTCGTAAAGTAGTTTATTGTTTGATCCAAACCATTTTCTAAATTTGTTGCTGATTCCCAACCTGTCAGACTCTTCAGTTTATCACAATTTCCCCAAAGCATCATAGTTTGATTTTTTAAATAAGGAATATCTCCGAATATAACTGATGAATTATTTTTAATCATCTTCTGAATTAATAAAACAATTTCTTTTAATACTATAGTTTTACCGCTGCAAATATTAAATATTCCTTCGCAGGAATTATTTATCTGTTTATAAAAAGCTGTCGCAGCATCATCAATATATAAGTAATCCCAAATTTGTTCGCAGCCGGTTAATTTTGGCACGAGGTTACTTGACAGAGATTTTATAACATAAGGAATAAAATAATCCTCATTATCTCCCGGTCCGTATAAAGAAAATATCCTGTTCCATACACCTTTGATATTTAACTGAGTACAAAGCTCTAATGCTGTTATCCCGGAAACTAATTTTGCTTTTCCGTAGAGTGACTGCGGTTCGCATATTTCATTTTCAAAAATCTGATTTCTCTTGTTTCCGTATTCTGCCTGTGATCCCGCTCCAATCCATTGATTACATCCAACAGCATTTGCAAGTAAAACACTGTCAATTGTAAGCGGAATATTTTCAGAAAATTGATAATACTCGTCTCTCGCTTTGCCGAATGTACCTTTCCATGCGCAATGTATGAAAGCTTCCGGTTTAAATTCTGATAACTTTTCTACTATTTCGGAGCAGTATAATTTAATATCGTATTCAATAAATTTTACTTTATCTGAACGGTTGCTTGAATATTTCGATTGCTTACGTATCAGACAAACAATTTCTATTTCTTTTTGTAAAAATAATTTCACTAATGCATTCCCTAAGAATCCCGACGAACCTGTAATAGCAATAGTCATCTTTTAAGCTGTATTGAAAATCTTATTTGTAACTTCAATTACATAATCAATCATTTCATCATTTATCATCGGAGTTACTCCAAGCCAAAATGTATTGTTTAAAATAATCTCTGTGTTTTTTAAATCCCCGACAACTCTGTAGTTCTGATTTTTAAAGTAAGGCTGCTTTCGTATATCTCCGGCAAACAATAGTCTGGTTGCAATATTTGCACCGGTGTATTTTGCTATTAGTTCATTTCTTGATATTCCTGCATTATCTTTTATGGTAATTAGAAAACCAAACCATGACGGCTCTGATCCTGGTGTTGCTTCAGGAAGAATCAGCTTATCACTTAGATTTAAAAGTCCGGCTTTTAATCTTTCAAAATTTCTGTTGCGTATTTCAATAAATGAATCAAGCTTTTTGAGCTGCGCAAGTCCCAGCGCTGCCTGCATATCAGTAATTTTCAGATTATATCCAAGATGCGAATAAATATATTTGTGATCATAACCCATTGGAAGGTCTCCCAACTGCCATTCAAATCTTTTACCGCATGTATTGTCATTACCGGGATCACACCAGCAGTCCCGTCCCCAGTCTCTGAACGATTCAATTATTTTTTTTAATTTCACATTATTGGTAAAAACTGCACCGCCTTCTCCCATTGTAATATGATGTGCAGGGTAAAAACTGAGGGTTGCTACATCTCCGAAAGTACCTACATGCTTTTCGTTGAACTTCCCGCCGAGTGCATCACAGCAATCTTCAATAAGCCAGAGTTTATTCTTCTTCGCAATTTTTGAGACTTTGTCAGCATCATAAGGATTTCCCAAAGTATGTGCAACCATAATGGCTTTTGTCTTTGGACCGATGGCGGATTCGATTTTTTCAACATCAATATTGTAAGTAGGTAGTTCTGCATCTACAAAAACAGGAACCAGACCATACAAAAGAGAAGGATTTAAAGTTGTAGGAAAAGAAACAGGAGTAGTAATTATTTCATCACCCTTTTTTATTGCGCGGTCACCTAATTGCTCTGAAGTAAGCGAAGCCAGTGCAAGAAGATTCGCAGAAGATCCTGAATTTACAGTTATGCATTTTGCAACATTAATAAATTTTGCAAGTTCTTTTTCAAATTCCTTGTTAAACCTCCCTGTTGTAAACCATCCGTCCAATGCGGATTCAACAATATAATTCATTTCCTCATGGTCAAATACTTTTCCGCTTACCGGAACAATATTTTTACCTGCAATAAAATCTTTCTTTTCAAAATTTTCAGAATAATATTTTTCAATAAGTTTAAAAATTTCAGATTTTAAAATTTCAGCCTTATTTTTTACAACTTCAGTCATTTACTACAATTTAATTTTAATTCAATGTTCATTTTTGGAAATTTTCAATATCTGACATGCATAATTCAAAATCATTTTCTTTTTCAATAAAACTCTTTTTATACCATAGAATTGTTCTTTTTATGGCCTCAGATGAATTCCATTTGGGTTTCCAGTTTAATTCAATTTCAGATTTAGTTATATCTAATCTGAGCAACGAGGATTCGTGTGGCTCATTTTTATTCATTGAAACTTCATAACTCCCGCCTTCCCAGTGTTTGAGAGCATTCTCAACAAGTTCAAGGACTGTTAAACTACTATCCGGTAACGGACCGAAATTATACGCTCCTGAATAATGAAGGGGAGCTTCTGACATTCTGCAGCCTAATAGTAAGTATCCATTTAGAGGATCTAATACATGCTGCCATGGTCTTATAGATTCAGGATTTCTAATTTTTATGATAGAATTATCAGAAAGCGATTTTATTATATCAGGAATAATTCTGTCAGCAGAATAATCTCCCCCGCCAATTACATTTCCTGCCCTTGCGGTAGAAATAGCTTTACCATGCGAATCAAAATTATTTAAATTAAAAAATGAATTTCTGAAAGATCCGGTAACAATTTCAGCACATGCTTTACTGGCGCTGTACGGATCATATCCTCCAAGTTCATCATTCTCCCGGTAAGGATAAATCCATTCCTTATTTTCATATACTTTATCAGTTGTAACTACGATGACATTACATCTTTTGTCCAGCTTTATCAGACTGTTAAGCAGATTTGCAGTACCTGTAATATTTGTTTCAATCGTTTCTATGGGAAAAGAATAAGAATATCGAACCAAAGATTTTGCGGCAAGATGAAAAATAAAATCCGGCTGAAAATTTAAAATTTCAGTCTGTAATTTTTCTTTATTGCGAATATCAGAAAATACACTTTCAATTTCTAAATTTGTTTTAACACTTTCAAATAACAGCTCGGTATTTTCCTCGGTATCAAGAGAATATCCTTTTACTGTAGCTCCAATATTCTGAAGCCACATTGAAAGCCATGATCCTTTAAATCCTGTGTGTCCGGTTATAAAAACTTTTTTGTTTTTATAACTTTTTTCCAACAATCTGACTAATTCCAAATTTTCCAAACAGCATTTCCCTCCCTCCACAAAGTATTCAGATACTCGAAATCCCTGAATGTATCCATGCACTGCCAGAAACCGTCATGCTTAAATACACATAACTGATTATCTTTGACTAAATTTTCCAATGGCTTTCTTTCCAGAATGCAATCATCTGAATCGGAAATATAATCGAAAATATTCCGGTTGAAAATAAAATATCCTCCGTTTATTAATCCGCCTGTATTAGAAACGGGTTTTTCAGCGAAACTTTTAACTATATTTTTTTCCTCAATTATTTCCCCGAATCTTGAAGGAGGAAGAACTCCTGTCATTGTAGCAGTTTTACCGTGCAATTTATGAAATTCAAGTAATTTTTGTATGTTAACATTGCTGACTCCATCTCCGTATGTCATCATAAAAATATCATCGTTTATATACTTCATTATTTTTTTTACACGCGCCCCGGTCATAGCGTTTAATCCTGTTTCCGCAAAAGTGATTTCCCAGTCAGATTCGGTGTGTTTATTATGAACAGTTATTTCATTTGTGCCAAGCTTTAATGTAAAATCTTTGTTTCTTAATTCATAATTACAGAAATAATCAATGATAACATCACCTCTGTAACCAAGGCAAAGTATGAATTTATTAAATCCGTAATGGCTGTATGTTTTCATAATATGCCAGAGAATTGGTCTTCCGGCAATCTCTACCATAGGTTTTGGTTTGAATTCGGTTTCCTCTTTCAAACGTGTTCCAAGTCCTCCGCATAAGAGAACTATTTTAATCTCATTATTAATAATGCAAATATTATAATTCCGAATTGATTTTTAACTAAAATATCACTTTTTGCTGATTAATGAAATGTAAGAATGTAAATGTTTTTCAGCAATGCAGATTAGTTTGATATGATAATAATACATTTATAAACTATTCTTCTTTCTTTAAACGGTTTTTGTGGAAAATATATTTATTAATTAACCCTTTTATACCTTCGATTTCTACCGGTTCGAAAAAATTTAACAAATAAAGTATTACTGGAAAAAGTATGACCGAAACTGTTTTTAAAATAATATTCAGAAATGTAAACTCATTTAAATTGAAATAATAAAATGGAAACACAAGAATAATAAAAGCAAATATCATTGAAAATATTTTTCCCCATTCATATTTGAAAAAATAATTTTTCATGGAAAACCTGTAAGTAATTAAGCAGAGTAAAAAAAAGGAAACAAAATTCGATACAGCTGCACCGTACATATTAAAAAACGGGATCAATATAATGTTCAGGGAAACATTGATTACCAGTGAAATCAGCATTATGTACAATATGTAGTATGTTTTCTTTGAAACATAAAAACTAAAAAATCCGATTGTAGATATTCCATAAAAAGGCATTGCAATGGAAATCCAAGGGACAATATCCTTTGCATACCAGTAATTATTGTTAAGTGTAAATATTTTTATCAGATTTGGAATAGACAATGACAGAATTAAAGCAAGATATGTTACAGTAAAAAAAAGATATGTGATGTTTTTTGTAAAAAATCTCAAAGCATTTTTATCTTTTAATTTTTTCCATGATAATACCGTAAATGCCAGACCAAACGGAGCAATAACCATAAAATTAAGCAAACCGCAAATATTGTATGCAAGGCTGTATAAGCCTACCTGTGTAGAGTTTCCCAGGTATCCCAGTATAAATCTGTCAGATTGATTAAGCAAAGTTCCGGCGAGAGTTGCAAACATTACTGGGATTGAATATAAAATTAATCCTTTTAAATTTTTCAAATCTAATCCTGCTTTGAGGAATCCGGAATAATATGGGATTAGTATTATAATTATTACTAAAGGAGAAATTACCCTGGCAATAAACACGCCATCTAATTTATTATCCGTATATAAAATATAATAAAGCTGAATAGACAAATTTAATACTGCGGCTAATATTGAAAGAAAAGTATATAAAGCCGCCTTCTCATTAATCCTTAATAATAAGAAAAATATAAATGCAAATGCTTCCATTGATGCGATCAGTGAAGCATAAAAAATCAGAGAAGAATACTTATCGGATTTAAATATCAGATCTGAAAAAAAATCGGTACCAAAGAAGAATATTACTGTAAAGAGAAGATTTGTTATGAAAAGAAATAAAGTAACAGAGAATAAAAATTTTTTCTTCTGTTCTGAGTCATCAATTTTGGTGTACCACCTCACAATTCCCGACTCAAGTCCGAATAAGAACAAAGCAAACAGAATTTGCCAAAAAGTTTCAATCCTTGAAATGATTCCGTATTCAGCTACGGAAAAATTTAATGAGTATAATGGCAGCAGTACAAATGAAATTAGTTTTGCAGCCATTCTGCTTAATCCGTAAATTGCTGATTGCTTAATGGTATTTTTAATGTCTTTTAACAATTCTTAAAAATATTAAGATTAATTTTGATATGAAATGTAAGAACATAAAAAAAGCAGGGTTATTAATCCTGCTTTTGATAAAACATAAAAATAAAATAAAGTTTATTTTACTAACAACATTTTTCTGGTCTCACTGAATTTGTTTGTTTCTATCTTATAAAAATAAATCCCGTTTGAAAATCCAGATGCATCCCATTTAGTCTGATAATTTCCAGAGTTTTTAAATTCGTTTACTAATGATGCCACTTCATTTCCAAGGACATCATAAACTTTTAAACTCACAAAACTATTGACCGGAATTTCATATTTTATTACAGTTGCCGGATTAAATGGGTTTGGAAAGTTCTGATACAGTTTATAACTTAAATTTTCAATTACTTCATTGCTATTGATACTTATTATATTTTCCGGACCACATTCACTTATACGGATATTTAAATTTACTGGAATATCAGTATAAACAGCAGTGCTGTCTGAAGGCCATTTAATTATTATTGAATCAATAATTTCAGCATTTCCTAAACCAAAATGTGACCATAAAGAACTGTTTGATCCCCAACCGCTTCCGCTTTGAACTTCTTTCATTTGAACCATATCATTAGCAACAACTTTAATTCTTGCTCCGATTCCGAATTTATTTTCGCAACCTCTTAGTCTGATAGTTATAAAATTTCCGGTATTAAAAATATTTTTATAAAGATAATTATAATGATTTGAAAATCTGTTAGTGACAAAAAGATCAAGTTTTCCGTCATTATTATAATCAATTAGATTTGTTGCAACACTCCAGATTCCTTCCTGACTGACTATCTCATTATTTACTTTTGTAAATACAGAACCGCCGTCATTCTTATACAAAGAGTTTTTCTGACCGGCATTAACTGTAAAAATATCTGTCAATCCGTCATTATTATAGTCACCCCAGCTAAATCCGTA
>DAIPYE010000044.1:0-7428 GCA_036782915.1 Bacteroidota bacterium
ATATACCTTCAAAAGAATTTATAAGAGATGCTGTTATACAAACACTGAAAGCAAACGGTATGAAGGACGGAGCTCATGTAAGACTCACCCTGACAAGAGGGGAGAAGATTACATCCGGAATGGATCCCAGACTGAATCAAAGCGGAAGCTGCCTTATTGTTCTCGCTGAATGGAAGCCGCCTGTTTATGATAATGAAAAAGGAATAAAACTAATAACTTCAAGCATAAGGAGAAATTCACCGCAGTTTCTGGATTCAAAGATCCATCATAATAATTTACTTAATAATATTCTGGCAAAGATTGAAGCGAATTATTCCGGCGCGGATGATGCATTAATGCTGGATAAAGACGGATTTGTTGCTGAAACAAATGCAACAAATTTATTCATGGTAAAAAGAGGTGAATTGAATACGCCGAATGCTGATTCCTGTCTGCCGGGAATAACAAGAAAGCTTGTGATAAAAATTGCTGAAGAATTAAATCTGAAATGCAGTGAAAGAAATATTTCATTATCAGAGTTTTATAACGCAGATGAGGTATTTACATCCGGAACAATGGGAGAGTTGACAAAAGTATTTGAAATTGACGGGAGAAAAATTGAAAATAAAAATAAATCAGATATTCTTGGTCAAATAAACAGAAAGTTCAATGAGCTTACAATTAGTGAAGGTGAAAAAATTAACTTCTAAATCCATTTCTTATGTCTGAACCACAACAGCATTAATACTGCAACAATTACCATTAAAGCAATACTTACTAAAAATCCGTTTTGATCATGCAGAAACGGGATATACTCAAAATTCATTCCAAACAAACCTGTTACAAAACTCAATGGTAAAACAATGGTTGCAATGATAGTTAAGAATTTCATTACTTCATTCATTTTATTATTTACAATTGAAAGATAGGAATCAAGCATTCCTGCAGCATAGTCCCTGTATGACTCTGTAGTATCTGAAACTCTTACCAGATGGTCATAAACATTTCTGTAATAAACTGATTCTTCCAGAGAGATCAGTTTTGAATCTCCGCGTGTAAGTTTAAATAATACTTCTTTCTGATACGAAGAAATTCTTCGGAGTTTTATCAGTTCTTTTTTAATATTAAGTATTCTGAATAAAGTATCATTGGTTGGAGTATCTTTAAAAATCAGTTGTTCCACAACGTCAATTTCATCTTCAAGATTGTCCAGAAGGGGATAATATCTGTCAACGATCTCATCTAAAATCAGATTCAGGATATAGTCGGGACCCTTTTTAAAAGAGCTTTCAGCCAGAATGGCTTTTGCATTTCTGAAAATTGTATTTTCCGGTTTTTCATTATGAATTGTTACAATAAAATTATGTCCAAGAAAGCAACTCATTGAAAACAGTTCATACTTGAAAGTTGATTTCTGTGCAGTAAGTCCGTTAAAAACTATGAAAAGATAATCATTAAAATCATCAATTTTCGGATGGTGAACCTGATGATCTTCGAGATACTTTAAACTGTCTTCTATTGCAAGCGGATGAAAATTAAAAACATCTTTCAGAATATGATTGTTCTCTTCGTAGGAGCAATCATAAATGTCTACCCAGATCTTATCTTTTGAGTTGTAATCCCATTGTGCAAGCTCTTCTGTTTTAAGATATTCTACTCCTTTTCCGGTGCAATATTTTATTATACTGATCATTTTGATTTGATATTATATTTATCGATTATAATTACAAACTCTCCCTTTAAATTGTTTTCACCGATTTCAACCAGTATTTCCCCTGCGCTGCCTCTGAATTTAATTTCCTCGTTCATTGTAATATTGAATGCTACAAATATTTTTCTTTCTTCAAATATTTTTTTTATATCATTTAAAACAGCTTTCAGTCTGTAGGGAGCATCCATAAGTGCTATCACTTTATCCAGATGTTTAAGTTTTTCAAGTTCAATTATTCTTATATCTGATTTAGGTGAAAGAAAACCTATGAAATAAAACCTGCTGATATCAAAGCCGCTTAATACAATAGATGCAAGTAATGAATTAGATCCGCCGATAAATTCAATTTTAATTTTTGCTTCTATACATTTTTGTACCAGTAAGCTGCCGGGATCTGAAAAAAGGGGAGTTCCGCAGTCAGAAATCAATGAGACATTTTTCCCGCTGACAATATCCATAAAAATTTCATCGGAAGATTCTTTTTCATTATGCTCATTTACAGAGACAAGGTCTTTTTTCAGATCAAAAAATCTGAGAAGTTTTGATGCTTCCTTATATTCTTCGCATATAATATAGTCGGATTCATTTAAAATGCGGAGAGCTCTGACAGTTATATCGGAGTAATTGCCGATAGGAGTAGTTACAATATTAAGAGTTCCTGACAAAAGTATTTTTTAATATAAATTTAATTTTTCATAAAAATCTGAATTCCTGCCATTACAAAAAAAATATCAGCTGATTCCCGTACTGCCGTAACCGCCATCACCTCTTTCTGTCTCATTAATATCAGTTGACGAAATCAGATTTGCTGTAATGTGTTTAGAAATAACAAGTTGCGCTATTCTGTCACCGAAATTAATTTCAAAATCTTCCTTACCGAGATTAATCAGTAAAACTTTTATCTCGCCTCTGTAGTCAGAATCAATAGTTCCCGGAGTATTTAATACTGTAATGCCATGTTTTAAAGCCAGCCCGCTTCTTGGCCTGACCTGACCTTCATAATCAGATGGAATTTCCATTATAAGATTGGTAGGAATTAATTTTCTTTCAAACGAACTTAAAATGATCTTTTCCTCTGATGAAGAAGAAAGATCCATGCCGGCAGATCCCCGGGTTTTATATTCTGGGATTATTACAGGTTTTGTTGGGTCAGATTTTATAAATTTTATATCCAATCGGTATTGAGTTTAGCATAAAAAAAGGCAGACAAATTATCTGCCTTTATAAAGTGATATTATTATTAATTCATTGATTCGAGCATTGAACCAAGTATTCCCATCGACAATAAAATTAGTAAAATTATGATACCAATAATTGATAAAATTATGTTTACAATTCCCAGCCATTTTCCGATGTTTGCTATCGTTCTTCCTGCTTCCGGAGATTTACCTTCGTCAATTGCCTTCAATTCGTTCTTTCCCATTATCCACGCTGCAATTGCCAGAATTATGGGGCACATGATGTAAGAAAGAATACCAAGTACAAGAGCAATAACAGCATTTGAACTTGCACCTCCCTGTATGCCTGATGGCGGCGGGGGAGGAGGAGGCTGATTAAAACTTGGCGGCGGTTGATTATATCCTGACGGAGGAGGGGGGGGAGGAGGGAAATTCCCGCTTCCTGAATCCTGACTGTAAAAAGAGTAATCTTTCATTTTTTATTTTTTAATTTGATTAAGCAAATGTTGTTTAACAGAAATATAGTTTAAATATTTAAAAAATTTAATTTACAAAAATATAAGCTTTTAGATTTAATTTTTAAAGAAAAGTTTTTCTGAATTTGTATAAATATTTTTCAGATCTGTGCTGAGATCAGTATTTTTAATTTCCGAGATCTTTTCTAAAGTTTTTAAAATATAAGATGGTTCATTTTTTTTTCCGCGATAAGGCACTGGTGGAAGAAATGGTGTGTCTGTTTCAGATAATAATCTTTCAATCGGGCATTTTAAAACAACATTGGATTCAGTAAAATTTTTGTAAGTTATATTTCCGCAAAATGAAACAAAGAATCCTTCAAGTTTGAGAATTTTATTTAACTGCTCCAGATTACCGCTGAAACAGTGAAACTGTCCTTTGAGACTTGTTTCGTGCTTCTTATCAATAATTTCTATTGCATCATCGACTGATTTTCTTGTGTGAATAATTACCGGAAGTTCATAAGATTTTGCAAGTTCTGTTTGAACAGAAAAAAAATCTTTTTGCTTTTCAATGTTCGAAATATCCCAGTAATAGTCCAGTCCGATCTCTCCGATGGCAACAACTTTCTCATGACTTATCAATTTTTCAATTTCGTCAATACAGATTAATTCATTTTTGTTTACCTCTCCCGGATGTATTCCAAGTGCGCAATAGATCATTTCATACTTCTCGGAAAGTTTTAATGCTGATAATGAAGTTTCAATATCTACTGCCGGTACAATAATCTTGGTAATTCCGGCATCTGCGGCTCTGGATAATATTTCGTCAAGGTTCGTGGCTATTTCAGGATAATACAAGTGAGCATGTGTATCTGTAATCATATTTTAAATGTCAGAGTTTGATTAAATCCTGAGACAGTGAAATAATGTTTTTTAAAAGTCCGGAAAAGTTTTTTCCGGCGTTTTTCCCTGCCACTAAAACTTCTTCATGATCGGTTTTGCCGGTTGCATTTTCAGAAAGCAGATTTGTAATACAGGAAATAGCAATTGTTTTAATTCCGTAACTATTAGCTGCTGACATTTCGGGAATAGTTGACATTCCAACTGCATCAACTCCGATTTTTTTCAGAAAACGGATCTCAGACTTAGTTTCATACATCGGACCGGAATTGCAGCAATAGCTTCCTGATCTTAAAACTATTTTATTTTTAAGTGAGTATTCTTTGATCTTATTAAGAATATCGAAATTGTAAAAAGATGTATTGTTTAAAACAGAAAAATTATTTTTTAAAAAATTAAAATGAGATGTAATAAGCATTAAATCCGAAACGCGGAAAACAGGGTTTAATCCTCCTGCAGCATTTGTAATTATTAACAGATCTATGCCAAATTCTCTGGCAAAATTCACATTCCCTAAAACTTTTTCAAAATCATACCCTTCGTAAAAATGCTTTCTGCCTGAAAACAAAATAACTTCTTTATTACTGATTTTACCGGTGATGATTTTAAGATTGTGAAAGCTATTTTTCTCTTCATGAAGAATTTTCGATTTTGACAGCTCATTTGTAAAACTATTTAAGCCGGATCCCAAAATTATTCCGATTTTTTCAGCCAAATGTAAATAATTTGAAAAGAATTTAATAAATTAAGAAAAAAATTGTATTAAGAGATTAAAAGTACAAATGGTGTAATAATTACAGACATTTATGTATTTTATATAATTATTTTATTACATTAAACTATTTAAATCAATTTACATAAACAACTTGAAAAAAATAATAACATAAGCTATGTTTGTTAAAAGAAACTTTAGCGGTCACAATACAGTTGTCATAACCAAGAAATGTTTATTTTTTAAATAAAATAAATCAAATGAGCATAAAAAACCTAAATACTCCTTTAGAGAAATCGAAAGAATATTTAAACAAAGCGTATCAGTTTCAGATGAAAGGTCAGTTTGAGGAAGCTATTTTGAATTACAAACTTTCTTTGGATCATTATCCTTCTGCAGAAGCTCACACTTTTCTCGGATGGACATACAGTTTTCTCGGAGATCTTGATAAAGCTATTGAAGAATGTAAAAAAGCTATTTCCGTTGATCCGGAATATGGGAATCCGTATAATGATATTGGTTCATATCTCATTCAGCAGGGAAAGCACGATGAAGCCCTGACTTGGCTGGATTTAGCAATCAATGCAAGAAATTACGACAATCATCATTTTGCGCATTTGAATATTGGCAGAGTTTTAGAATTCAAGGGTTTGTGGTTTGAAGCGCTTGATGAATATAAAACAGCTCTTGGATTATCTCCGGATTATCTACTGGCTAAGCAATGCATAAACAAAATTCAGGGTCTTTTGAATTAAAATTATAAATAAATTAATAAATTAAATAATCAAATGAAAAAAGCAATTTACACAATTTTAACAGTTTTCTTATCAGTTGTTTCGATAAAGAGCATAAATGCTCAGGGATTTACATTTACTCCTTTAGGATCAACTTTTATTCAAAACCCTCATTATCAGGATTCAGTTCAGGTTATTCAGTTTCGCGGAATAGTTAAAAATACTTCTACATCACCTTTGAATTTTAGATTTGCAAGAATATTAAATAATTTACCTTCTGGCTGGGATACTCAGATGTGTTATGATCTTTGTTATGCACCGTTTGTAGATACAATTTCTCTTCCGGGCGATCCTCCTTATAGTATAGCTCCAAATCATACAGATACATTGTTCTATATAGATTTCACCTGCAGCGGACAGGGAATAGGCTCTTCAATTGTAAGAATGTTTAACACTGACAATCCTAATTTATATATTCAGGATACTTTTAAAGTGCAGATAGGAACAGTGGGAATTAATCAGATTTCATCTGTTGCTGGAAATTATCAGTTATTTCAAAATTACCCGAATCCTTTTAACCCATCGACAATAATCAGTTATCAATTAGAATCAAATGGTAATGTTAATTTGAAAGTATATGACGTAAGAGGAAAAGAAGTAAATACTTTGGTAAATCAAAGACAAAATGCGGGCAGATATAATGTTGAGTTTTCCGGAAATGGAATGAATTCCGGAGTTTATTTTTATAAACTCGAAATGTTTGATGAAAAATCAAATCAGATTTTCACGGAAACAAAGAGCATGTTTTTGATAAAATAACTGGATTAAAATTTTTATTCTTTATTTATTCTTTATTTAATCTATATCTGACTTTTAATAAATTTTATATTCAGATATATTCATACAAATAAATTTATTTAATGGCCATTATTAAAAAGAAAGACCTGACTTTATTAGAACAAACCTACCTGCCGCAGATTGTAAAAGGTCTGGGATCAACATTTAAGCAGATGTTCAAACCAAAATTCACCCGTCAATATCCGGAAGATAAATGGATTCCACCTGCATCATACAGAGGAAGACCGGTTTTGGTTCAGGAAGATGATGGAACAGAAAGATGTGTCGCATGTTCTTTGTGTTCAAGAGTTTGCCCGGCATTGGCAATTGAAGTTCAGGCAGGTGAAACTGAAAGCAATAAAGAAAGATATCCGGCTAAATTTGAAATAAACATGGTAAGATGCATTTTTTGCGGATTTTGCGAAGAAGTTTGTCCGGAAGAGGCAATTGTAATGAGCGATGAATATGAACTTGTTTTTTCAAACCAGGAAGAAGCTGTTTTCGGAAAAGATAAGTTACTTGTTCCAAAACAGAAACTTCAAAAAAGACTGGATTTTTTACAGGAAAGCAGATAATAATTAATGAAAAAAATAAACTTTTTCATATTACTTTTTTTGTTCACAGGAACCGTTGTTTTCGGACAGTCAGGTGATAAAAGTAAAAATATATTTTCAAATTATTCTGCAATAATTAATAAAGGCGAAGTAAGTCTTAACTGGAGAATTTCAAATCCATTCAATTTATATAAATTCAAAATCGAGTCCAAAAAAGCCGGTTCTGAAAATTACACTTTTCTTTCTGACTTAATGTATTCTAATTTCAGAAAAAAAGAAGAAAACGATTCCCTGATTTCCTACATTTATTCATATTCAAATTCTCCGGAGGAGAACGGCGTTTATTTTTACAGAATCAGTGCATT
>DAIPYE010000044.1:7438-13677 GCA_036782915.1 Bacteroidota bacterium
AAGTAATAAAGGAATACTAGAAGAAGAAATTAAAGTTGGAATAACAGAGGTACCTGAGTTCAAACTAAATCAGAACAATCCAAACCCCTTCAATCCGACCACTTTAATTTCATATAAAATACTGGTCCCAACCAATGTAAAACTTCATGTTTTTAGTCTTACAGGTAAATATGTAGACATACTTGTTGACGGATTTCAAACCCCAGGTATTTACAGTGTCGAATTCAATACTTCAAAATACAGTGAATTATCAAGCGGGATATATTTTTATAAGCTTGAAACAAATTACACTTCTGACATAAAAAAAATGATTTTTACAAAGTAAATTCATTTTATTCTGAGTTTCAATTCAGATCTTGTTTTACTTCTCTTATGGTTTTTGTTTTAAAATCCTGTCTGAAAATAATTACATCTTTTCATAAAGTTAACCTGTTATACATTGTAGATAGTATGTGAAATAATTATTTTGCAAATACAATTTATGGATTATATTAAGTTTATTTTCTTTGATCTGTTTCTCCTGCTTTTATTTGTAATGCTTAATGCATTATTTGTAGCTGCAGAGTTTGCATTGGTAAAAGTAAGAAAGACTCAAATTCAGGAATCCGAACTCAAAACAGATAAAAAAGCAAGAATAGCTATGAAACAGATAACTCATCTGGATTCATATCTTGCAGCCACACAGTTCGGAATAACAATATCATCACTTGGGCTTGGATGGATTGGAGAGCCTGTAACATCAAGAATTCTTGAGCCTATATATCATCTGATAGGTATTGAAGATCCAAAAACAGTTCAGACAATTTCACTGACTGTTGGATTTATAATTATAACTTTTTTACATATAGTTCTCGGTGAACTTGCGCCAAAATCACTTGCAATTAGGCATCCGAAAGCAACTACATTGTTTGTTGCAATTCCATTGAATGTTTTTTACCTGATTTTCAGACCATTTATTTCTTTGTTGAACGGAATGGCAAACAGGATCTTAATGCTTTTTGGAATACAACCTGCATCAGAACACGAAAGATCTCATTCAGAAGAGGAGATCAGAATACTTATAGCAGAAGGTACAAAATCTGGAGAAATTGATGCTACGGAACATGCTCTTATTGAAAAGATTTTTGATTTTAATGATAAAGTGGCAAAGGATGTGATGGTTCCCCGAAATGATATGATTGCAATAGATGTAGATGACAGCCGGGAAAAAATAATACAGAAAGTAATTGATGAGGGATTTTCAAGAATACCTGTTTATAAAAATAATCTTGATAATATAGTCGGTGTAATTTATTCAAAAGATATTATCAGTGCAGCTGAACACAGAGAAATAATTGTTTTACAGGATATAATAAGACCCGCGTATTTCATTCCTGAAACAAAACACATTATAGAAGAAATAGTTGGAGAAATCGAGGATGAATATGATGTTGAATCAGATTCAGAAAGTGAAAAGGTAAAAACAGGAAAAAAAGGGATCTATCTTGTAAATCCAAACATTACAATTGAGGAATTCAATAAAAAATTTGACACGGAAGTTCCTGCTTCAGACTCAGATGAATATCAGACCCTTAGCGGATTTCTTCAATCTGTTACCGGTCATGTACCCGATATATTTGAAAGAATTGATTATAAATCAATTGTGATTACCGTAATGAAAAAATCCGGCAATAAGCTTTTGCAGGTAAAAGTTCAGAAATTGAAAAATTATTAATTGTTAACCATAATTTAAAAAAAAGAAAAGAATAAGTTTGATTACATTTATTGGCGGGAAAGTTTATCGTTTTTTCTCTGAACTGGGCGATTTTACCTATCTGATGCTTGGAGGAATAAAAAATCTTGGCAGAGTTTTCCGGGACAGGAAATTAATTATAGAACAAATGATGCATGTCGGTGTAAATTCACTTGCACTGGTAACTATTATCGGAATTTTCACAGGTGCTGTTTCCTGCTGGCAGGCAGCTTACCAGATAAAAGGTCTCATTTCTTACAGTTATTTGGGATCAGCAACCACAAAAGCAATTATAATTGAATTAGGACCCGTACTTGCCGCTATTGTTCTTGCAGGCAGGGTTGGAGCTTCTATGGCGGCTGAACTTGGAACTATGAAAGTTACTGAGCAGATCGATGCTCTTGAATCTATGGCAATAAGTCCTGTCAGATATCTGGCAATGCCCAGAATTGTCGCAACTACTTTAATGCTTCCTATACTTGTGATCTATGCAAGTTCAATTGCAATACTGGGATCATATACTGTAGCTGTTGTTTTCCTTGGTGTTCCTTCTGAAACCTTTCTGGGTGCATTTAAAAAAGCACTGGAAATTAAGGACATTTATGCAGGGACAATCAAAGCATTATTCTTTGGTGTTTCAATTTCTTCAATAGGATGTTTTATCGGTTTTCAAACCAGCGGCGGAGCTGAAGGTGTAGGACTTTCTACAATCAAAGCATTTGTTATTGCTGCTGCATCAATACTTATTCTTGACTATATACTTTGGAATTTCTTAATCGGAATGTAAAAATTAAATTTTAAAAATGAATTTTCCTGATCATCTGATCGGTTTAAGAAATTTAGAAAAAAAAGATATTGATAATATTTTCAAACAAACAGATCAATACGTTAAAGATATATTCAATAAAAATCCTCTTGAAAGAATTTTAAAAGGAAGATCAGTTATTAATTTGTTTTTCGAAGATTCTACCCGCACACGAACATCATTTGAACTCGCTGAAAAGAAACTTGGTATGGATGTTGTAAATTTCACATCAAACAGTTCTTCTTTAAGCAAAGGTGAAAGTTTTCTTGATACGATAAAGAATATTGAAGCGATGAAATTTGATTATATAGTCATACGTCATTCAGATTCGGGGATCCCGATGATATGCAGTACATACACTTCCTCTAAAATTATAAATGCCGGAGACGGCATCAGCGAGCATCCTACGCAGGGTTTACTGGATATTTATACATTAAAAAAAGAGTTTGGCAATTTAGACAAGCTTAATGTATGTATTGTAGGAGATATTTCGCACAGCAGAGTAGCTTTGTCAAATATTTACGGATTAAGAAAATTCAATGCGAATGTTTCTGTCTGCGGTCCGGTTTCATTCATTCCTAAAAATATCGAAGGTCTCGGTGTAAATGTTTATACAAATATTAATGAAGCAATTAAAAAGAATGATGTATTGAATATTCTCAGGGTTCAGATGGAAAGGAATGCAGGGTCTTTGCTTCCTTCACTTTCGGAATTCAGCAGACATTACGGAGTGACAATGGAAAAACTAAAGTTAAATCCGAATATAAAAATTCTCCATCCGGGTCCGATGAATATAAATGTTGAACTTGATTACGATGTTTCTGTTTCGAAAAACTCTCATATATTCGATCAGGTCACTAACGGTGTCGCCATTAAATGCGCAATATTCAAATTGATGAATGAAAAAAATTAATTACATATTTTAAGTTGGATATACTTTTCAGAAATATAAAATTGGTTTCACCTGATGATAATTTGAATGAAGTTACAGATCTGCTGATTACAGATGGTGTGATCAGTCAGATCGGAAAAGTTAAAAAAGTATCTAAAAATATAACAGAGATTGACGGGAAAGGAAAAACATGTGTTCCAGGATTTTTTGATATGCATGTTCACTTTCGCGAACCTGGACAGACTCATAAAGAAAATATCAGGACAGGATCGGAAGCAGCGGCAAACGGAGGATTCACAGGCGTTCTTTGTATGCCCAATACTTCACCGCCGGTTGACTCTGCATTGCTTGTAAAAGATATTTTAAATAAAAGCGCTAATGAGATAATTGACGTTAATATAGCTGCCTGTGCAACATTTAAAAGGGAAGGAGAGATACTTTCACCTATTTTGTCCTTACATGATGCAGGAGCTATTGCTTTTACGGATGACGGAAGTCCGGTTGCAAATCCTGAACTGATGAGAAGAGTTCTTGAATATACATCACAGGTAAATTCAGTTTTCATTCAGCATTGCGAAGATATGACACTTTCAAACAAAGGAGTAATGAATGAAGGATTTATTTCTACAATTATGGGACTAAGGGGGATCCCTGAAATAAGTGAAACTGCAATAATCGCTCGAGATATACTTTTGACAGAATATGTAAAAAATTCAAGATATCATGTTCAGCATATCTCATGCGGTAAAAGTGTTGATCTGGTCAGGAATGCTAAATTAAAAAATATTAATGTTACAGCCGAAGTTTGTCCGCATCATTTTTTGCTGACAGATAAAGATTGTCTGGAATATAATACAAATGCTAAGATGAATCCTCCGTTAAGAAGTTCAGATGATATTGAAATGTTGATAGAAGGATTAAAAGATGATACGATCGATGTAATTTGTACTGATCATGCTCCGCATACAGAATACGAAAAAAATCAGGGATTTAATAATGCTCCGTTTGGAATTGTCGGTCTCGAAACGGCAGTCGGACTGGTTTATACATATCTCGTTAAGAACGGAATAATATCTTTTGAAAAAATGATTGAGAAGATGTCTGTCAATCCGCGAAAGATACTTAGTCTCGATCAGATTAAGGTTAAAGAAGGGGAGTTTGCAAATCTTACTATACTTGATACAAAAAAGAAATGGAAAGCTGATAAAAATAAATTTAAGTCAAAAGGCAGAAACACTCCTTTCAATAATTGCGAGCTATATTGCAAACCATTTTGTGTGATCAACAAGAATAAAATTTATTACAGCAAATTATAAATTGCAGAATAGGAATTCAGTTTTAAAAGGAAAATTATATGAGTAAAATAATTTCAGTATGCATTCCAAAAGGCGGAGTCGGGAAAACCACTACTGCGGTTAATCTAGCAGCATCACTTGCCGTAGCTGAAAAGAAAACACTGCTTATTGATGTAGATCCTTATGGAGCGTCGGCTATTGCGCTTGGATTTACATCGGATAAAATCAGAGCCGGTCTTGCTGAAATATTTGCATTTACACATTCGCTTAAATCTGCCATACATAAAACGGACCTTGAATATCTTGATTTTGTTCCTTCCAATATATACACAATAAATATGCATGATAAATTTATAAAGTATGCAGAAAACAGATTGATATTAAAAAATGCAATTTCGGTAATACTTGAAGATTATGATTTTATAATTATTGACTGTCCTCCGGTTTTGAAAGGAATTTCCACCAATGCGCTGGTTGCTTCTGATTCTATTTTGATCCCCATTAAATCCGGACATTTTTCTCTGGAGGCTGTTGATAATTTATTTAAATATTTCGAACATATAAAAGAGATTGCCAATCCAAATCTTAAGATCGAAGGAATTATTCTTACTATGTATGAAAAGGATTCAAAAGTTACAAAAATTTCAGAGCGTGAGCTTAAAATAAAATACAGTAAATATTTATTGAATACAGTAATTCCAAACACTAGTCTCCTCAACGAATCTACATTCTACGGCAAGCCTTTATGCTTATTCAAAATTCATTCCGAAGGTGCGATAGCATATCTTGATCTTGCAAGTGAAATTCTAAAAAACTTTATTATTGAAGAAAGGGAAGTGGTATAATGAATGAGTTTCCAAAAATATATGATTTTACAAATTCTGAATTAAAATGGCAGAAATTCTGGGATGAAAATAAATTATATGAATCTCATCCTGATAAAGATAAGCTTAAATTTTCAGTTGTAATTCCTCCTCCTAATGTCACGGGTATTCTTCATTTCGGTCATATTCTTAATAATACTATTCAGGATATTTATTGCAGATGGAAAAGAATGCACGGGTTTGAAGTTTGCTGGGTTCCCGGAATGGATCATGCCGGAATTGCCACACAAGTAGTTGTAGAAAAGGAACTTGCAAAAGTAGGAAAAACCAAGTATGACCTGGGCAGGGAAAAATTCATAGAGCTTGTATGGAAATGGAAAGAAAAGAATGGCGGAACAATTTCCAGACAATTGAGAAAGCTTGGTGCTTCTGTTGACTGGTCAAAAGAAAGATTTACATTTGATGAAGGACTTTCACTGAATGTCAAGAAGGTTTTTGTAGATCTTTACAAGAAAGGCTTGATTTATAAAGGGAACAGAATTGTTAACTGGGATCCAGGTTCTCAGACAGCAGTTAGTGATGATGAGATTTATTATGAAGAAAAACAGGATAAACTTTATTACATAAAATATAAATTGGAAGATACAGATGAATTTATAACTGTAGCAACAACCAGACCTGAAACAATGTT
>DAIPYE010000044.1:13687-19090 GCA_036782915.1 Bacteroidota bacterium
GTTCGGAGATACAGCAGTAGCTGTTAATCCTGAAGACGCCCGATATAATTCATTTAAAAATAAGAAAGTTATACTTCCTTTTCTGAACAAAAAAATACCTGTTATAGAAGATGATTATGTAGACATTGAGTTTGGTACAGGCGCGTTGAAAATAACTCCGGCTCATGATTTAAATGATTTTGAAGTAGGGAAACGTCATAATCTAGAAGCTGTAACTGTTCTTTCAAAAGACTCAAAGTTAAATGAACTGACGGGGGAATTTAACGGGCTGGATATTTTTGTAGCCCGGAAGAAAATTGTAAAGAGACTTGAAGAGATGGATCTGCTGGTAAAGATTGAAGAAATTTCTCACAATGTTGCATTTTCTGACAGAACAAAAGCAGTCATTGAGCCTTATTTATCCGAGCAATGGTTTGTAAATATGAAATCGCTTTCTGAACCTGCAATTGAAGTAGTTAAAAACAGATCTGTTAAATTTTATCCTGAAAGATATACAAAGGTTTATTATCACTGGATGGATAATATCAGAGACTGGTGTATTTCCAGGCAGCTATGGTGGGGACATCAGATCCCGATCTGGTATAATAAAAATTCAAATGAAATTTATTGTGAAATTGATCCGCCAGAAGATTTAGAAAACTGGAAACAGGATGAAGATGTGCTTGATACATGGTTTTCTTCATGGCTGTGGCCATTGAGTGTCTTCGGTTGGGAAAATTCCGAAAATGACAAAGCGAATGAAAATCTTAATTATTATTATCCGACAGATCTTTTGTCTACTGCTCCGGAGATAATATTTTTATGGGTTGCAAGGATGATAATGGCGGGAATGGAATATATGAACAAGATACCGTTCAGTGAAGTTTATTTTCACTCAACAGTCAGGGACGGTAAAGGAATTAAAATGTCTAAGACACTCGGAAATTTTTCCGATGCAATTGAATTGATGGATAAATACGGAACCGATTCTGTCAGGTTTACAATTGTTTATCTTGCGCCGATGGGTAATGATGTTTTATTTGATGAAGAGAAAACACAGATCGGAAGAAATTTTATCACAAAATTGTGGAATGCCGGTCGTTTTATTATGATGACAAAGGAAAAGATACTTGATTCAAAAACTGAACAGAACAAAGTTTACAAAAAAGATCTTATTGACAAGTGGATTGAAAGCAGATATAACTCTGCATTAGCTGATGCAGAAAGATATTTAAATGAGTACAGACTTAATGATTACACAAAGGTACTTTACAGCTTTGTCTGGAGCGATTATTGCGACTGGTATATTGAATTAATAAAAATAAAAATTAATAAATTTCCTGAAGATACTGTAAGAATAATAGATGATGCAGTAAATTATTATGAGAATGTATTGAAGTTATTGCATCCTGTAATTCCCTATGTTACTGAAGAGCTTTGGCATATTTTGAATGAAGACAGAAAGGACAAAAGCATTTCATTTGAAATAATAAAAGAAAAGGATGAAAACAGTATAAACAGAAGTTTCGAAGAAGATTTTGAACAGGTCAAAGAAATTGTTACAGGAATAAGAAATCTCAGAGCCGGAAATCAGATCCCTCCTTCTAAAAAATGTGATGTTCAGATTAAAGTTACAGACACAGATTCTGAAAATATTATTAAGGAATTTACTGATTATATAAAACCACTTTGCAATCTTGAAAAACTGGATCTTACAAAAGAGATAAATGCTGAAGTGGAATTTGCAAGTACTTTAATAAATAAATTTGAGATATTCCTGTCACTGGAAGGAAACTTAGACAAAGAAAAGCAGTCAGAAAAAATAATGAAAGAAGTAGAAAATCTAAACAACTATCTGAATAGTTTAAACAAAAAACTTTCAAATGAAAATTTTCTTAACAAAGCTTCCGATTCAGTAATAAATTCTGAAAAGAAAAAACAATCAGAAGCTATTGAAAAGTTAGAAAAATTACGAAGACTTATGATTTAAATCTAACTCGTTATATTATCAGTGATAAAGTGTGGTTTTACCTAAAGCAGAAATTATTAATTCTGTTGCCAGAAAAGCAGTTTTGTTCTTAACATCCAATATCGGATTTACTTCCAGAATCTCTAGAGAGCTCATGCATCCGCAATCTGCAACCATTTCCATCAGTAACTGTGATTCACGGTATGTAAGACCTCCGGGTACCGGTGTTCCGACACCTTCTGCAAAATCAGGATCGATACCGTCCATATCAAAACTAATATGAATGTGATCAACCTTATTTTTAAAATCATTTAATACTTTAGAAATTATTCTGTGAATTCCAACCTTATCAATTTCAGTCATCGTATGGACAGTCAGGTTAAGATCTTTAATATTTTTTGATTCCAGAAAATCTACATCTCTGATCCCAATCAGCGCTACATTATCAACTTCAACTTTCGGAGAAAATCCGTTAATGTGAGTAAGTTTCTTATTTCCCAGTCCTAATGCAACAGCCAGAGGCATTCCGTGTATATTTCCGGAAGGAGTGGTTTCTTCTGTATTCATGTCAGCATGTGCATCTATCCAGATCAGTCCTAAAGTTTTCTTTTTTTTGCGGCAGTAATTTGCAATTCCGGCAATAGATCCGATTGCGGTAGCATGATCTCCGCCGATTATAAGAGGGAAGTAATTCTTGTTTAAAATTGATTCTACTTTATTAGCAAGAATTTTAGAAGTTTTTTCAATCTCAGGAAGATATTTCAGCTTTGTATTTGCAATTTTTTGAGTTTCAGAGATTTGAATTTCAATATCTCCGAAATCAGAAACTTTATATCCCAGATTTTCCAGTTTAGATTCAAGATTTGCGTAACGAATTGCAGACGGTCCCATATCAACACCTCTTCTGTCAGCACCAAGATCCATAGGAAAGCCGATAATTCCTATTTTTTTATTAAGTTTTTTATCTTTATTTATCATTTTAATACAATATACAAATTACTTATAAAATTATTAAGGAAGTAAATTAATACTGAAATTATAATTGCAATACTGTAAATTGAGTAAAAATTTAATGTATTTGATAATTTCAGATTTTAAACATTTAATTCAGATTCGTGTAAGAACTTTCGAAGTTGATTCACAGGGTATTGTTCATAACATAAATTATCTTAAGTACCTGGAAATAGGAAGAGTTGAATACAGAAGGAATTTGGGATATAATATTCTCACTTCCGGGATTTTTAATGACGGATTGAAAGTTGTGGTGGTAAGAAATGAAATTGATTATAAATCTTTTGCATTTTTAGATGATGTTTTAAATATATACACAAGAATATCCTGGATTAAAAATTCAAGTTTTTGCTTCGAACAAATAATAGAAAATGATAAAAGTAAGCTGATTGTTTGTATTGGAAATGGAATTTTAGTGAACTTAAATCCTCAAAATTTACCCGAAAACCTCAATATAAAATTTATCACTGAAATAGAATCCTTTGAAAATAAGAAAATAAAAAAATGACTAAGAAATTTGTAAAAGTAGTTAGTTCTTTTGTGTTTATAGGTTTAATTTACATTGTAACAATTTCATTGCAATCATGTCAGCAGGATTTTGTTAATCCAGGAGATCCGACTGTATCAGACTCGAAATTTCCCCCTGAAATTGAGGCAATTTTTAACACTCCTTATACTTCCAGCAATGTTACCTGTAATACACCTTCATGTCATTCAAGTCCGAATATTCAGGCTGGATTAGACCTTACAAACTGGCAGAAAACAATGAACGGTTCAAACAGCGGTACAATGGTGATTCCTTACAATGGGTTCTGGTCACATATGATTTCTTATTTAAATTCTGACACAAATTTTGCACCGGTTACATATATTGATCCGACGTCTTTACTTTATACATATCATAAAATCGGAGCAAGTAAGGATTCAATTATAATGAACTGGATAAATAACGGAGCAAAGAGAAATGATGGGGAAGTAGCATTTACAAATTTTCAAGCTATTCAAAAGGGGTTTATAACCAATCAGGCAGCAGATCTTGTTGCGGTTCTAAAAACAGATGAAAAATTAGTTACACGCCTTATTCCTGTAGGCGGAAGATCCGGACTTTTGGATTCACCTCATTATATAACTTTAAGCCCGGATAACAGATATTTTTATGTAAGTTTGATTCAAGAGGGATATATAGAAAAATATGATGTCAATGTTGATTATCCTTTTACAAGAACTGACAGAATACAAACCGGATTAAACCCTGCTCATATTGTAATTTCATCTGATGGAAATACCGGATATGTAACAAATTTTGATGCAAGCGGAACTGAGAAGATGGTTCGTAAATTTAGTACAAATCCAATGCAGGTAGTTGATACAGTTAGTGATATTAAAATGAAAGCACCGCATGGGATGGCATTATCTAATAATGGTCAGTATTTATATGTTACTGCTCAGTTAGGTGAATATATTTTTAAAATAAGATTAAGTGATTTTGAAATTGAATTATCAGGTGGAATTGACCCTTCTGTTCCTCCAACAGGAAATGGAACAGGAAATTTCAAACCATATCAGGCAGTATTATCACCTGATAATTCATTGTTATATGTGTCATGTGTTGCATCAAATCAGGTAAGAGTTTACAATATTTCTGATTTATCTTTAGTCAATACAATTCCTGTCGGAGCAAATCCATTATTAATGAAATTTACAAATGACGGAAGTTATTTATTTGTTTGTAATAGAAATGATAATACAGTTCCTGTTATTAACGGATCAAACAATACTGTTCAGACAACTGTTACCGGAGTAGGAATACAACCGCATGGCGTTGACTTCACTTCTGACGGTCAGTATGCAATTATTGCATGTGAAACTCAATCAGGATTTGACGGACATCATCCTACAGTTGGAAGTAAAAAGATTGGTGTTTCAAGACTAATAAAGGTTTCCAATTTTGAACTTCAAGAAAACAGGTTAGAAATGGCATCTTTTCCTGCAGGAATAACAACAATTAAATAACTTTTCTTTAATGAAAAAGCCATTCAATAAATACTTGAATGGCTTTTTTAATATATGAAAAATAAAAATTTATTTTGCAAATAACATTTTTCTGACTTCTGTCTGTTCCGGAGTTTTAATTCTATAAAAATAAATCCCGGTAGGTAAATCAGCGGCATTAAAATCTACAGAAAACTCACCTGATTCCTGATTCTGATCAACAAGCACCATTACCTGTCTTCCTAATCTGTCATAAACAGCAATTGTTACATAAGTTGGCTGAGGTAAAGTATATGATATTGTAGTAGTAGGATTAAACGGATTTGGAAAATTACTGGCTTTAAAATATGATTCCTTAGTGGAAGAATTACTGTTATCAAATTCGGTAAATGCTTCTTTATTAGGAATTTCAGACACTAAAGCAATACCTGATTCAAATTTTGAACTAACAT
>DAIPYE010000045.1:0-6577 GCA_036782915.1 Bacteroidota bacterium
TGTGTTAAATTCCCTTACACGCCTTCACAAACTCCCTGAACAACGGGTGCGGCGTTACTACTCTCGACTTGAACTCAGGATGAAACTGACATGCTATAAAAAACGGATGTATGTTTTTTGGTAGTTCGATCATCTCTACCAGAGATTCGTCAGGCGATAATCCGGTAAATTTCATTCCGTTTTCAGATAAAACTTTTCTGAAATTATTATTCACTTCGTATCTGTGTCTGTGTCTTTCATTTACAAATTCTTTTTTATAACACTGATAAGCCAGCGAATTTTTTTCTATTATACAGGGATAAGCTCCCAGCCGCATTGATCCGCCTTTGATCTTTACAGATTTCTGATACTCCATAATATCGATCACATTATACTTTGAATCTCTGAACTCACTGGAGTTTGCATTTTTAAGATTACAAACATTTCTTGCAAACTCTATCACTGCGCATTGAAGACCAAGACAAATTCCAAAAAAAGGAATTTTGTTTTCCCGCACATATTTAATTGTTTGTATCTTTCCTTCAATTCCCCTGTCTCCAAATCCCGGACACACCAGTAATCCTTTTATATCTTTTAATAATTCTCCGGCTTTAATTTTTCCTTTCTCAATTGCCTCAGAATCTATCCATTTTAAATTTACCTTTACATTATTTTCAGCTCCGGCATGAATGAATGACTCAATTATACTTTTGTAAGCATCCGGAACAATGTTGTACTTTCCGCAGATACCAATTGTGACTTCTTCAGTTTCACTTTTAATTTTATTTACAACTTTAGTCCAGCTTTTTAAATTTGGCTTAACAGATTTTATATTTAATTTCTTTAAAACAATTTCATCAAATCTTTCTCCTTTTAAATTCAAAGGTACTTCATAAATTGATTCCGCATCCAGTGCCTGAATTACAGACTCCGGCTCTATATTACAAAAGAGTCCGATCTTTGCTTTCATTTCTTTTGATAACTCATGTTCGCTTCTGCATAAAAGAATATCCGGCTGAATTCCGATCTCAAGCATTGTTTTTACTGAATGCTGTGTAGGTTTTGTTTTCAGTTCACCGGCTGATTTAATATACGGAACAAGTGTAAGATGAATGTTCAATGAATTATGCTTTCCGACATCGAACATTAACTGTCTCATTGCTTCAAGAAACGGAAGAGATTCTATATCCCCTGCAGTTCCTCCGATCTCTGAAATTATCACATCGTATTTATTCTGATTTTCCAGTAAACGGATCCTTCTTTTTATCTCATCAGTAATATGCGGTATTACCTGCACCGTTGCTCCCAGATAATCTCCTCTTCTTTCCTTAGTGATAACTTCATTGTAGATCTGACCTGTTGTCATATTATTTGCTTTGGACATATTTTCATCGAGAAATCTTTCATAATGTCCAAGGTCAAGATCAGTTTCAGCACCGTCATCTGTGACAAAAACTTCACCGTGCTGTGTAGGTGACATTGTGCCCGGATCAATATTAATGTATGGGTCCAGCTTTTGTATCGTTACTTTCAATCCTCTTGATTTCAGTAAAAGCCCGAGTGAAGCTGCCGCAATACCTTTTCCAAGTGATGATACAACACCGCCTGTAAGAAAAATATATTTTGTAGTTTTCAATATCTCATTTAAATAACTTTAGCAAATAATTTTGAATTAAAATATTCATTACCTTTTTTATGACACTTTTTTAAAAATCCTTCATATTCAAATCCGCATTTCAATAAGAGTTTTTCCGAAGCAATATTACCTTCAAACACATGAGCATGAATTCTTGAAAAATTCAGTTCATTAAATCCAATATCCAGTATTTTATTCAAAGCTTCTGTCGCATATCCTTTTCCCCAGTATTCTTCGCCGATCCAGTATCCGACTTCTGCTGAATGTTCAAATTTTTTATGGAGTCCGATTCCACCTGTCATCTTTCCGTCGTTTTCAATTGCAAAGGAATAGTCTGTGTTTTCATTTTCCGCCACATTGCATCTGTTGATCCAGAAATCAGCATCTTCTGATGTATAAGGAAATGGAACCTGAAGCAGCCATTTTTCTATATTCTTGTTATTCAGTAATCTTACAAGTTCCTTTTTGTGTTTCAGAGAATATTTTACAAGTTCTATCATAATTTGTTCAGAAACTTCAGATCATTTTTTGTATCTACCGAATAAGAATCTTTTTTTGTAATTACAACTTTTATTCTGTCTCCGTTTTCAAGAATTCTCAGTTGCTCAAGTTTTTCAATCCTTTCCAGATAACTGCTTTTCAGTCCGGCAAACTTCATTAAAAAATTTTTTCTGTAAACATAAAGTCCGATGTGCTTGTAATAAATATACTTCCTGAAATAATTTTCATTTAACTTTTCATTTTTCATCTCAAAAGGAATTGCATTCCTTGAAAAGTAAAGAGCAAAATTATCCATATCCAGTACCACTTTTACTTTATTAATATCCATCAGGTCTTTCACATTTTTAATTCTGATAGCAAGAGTAGAAACATCAACTCTTTTATCAGTGATTATTGGTTTAATTGCTTTATCAATATTTAACGGATCAATAAATGGTTCATCACCCTGTATGTTTACAATAATATCAGCTTTAATATTTTTTACTGTTTCAAATATTCTGTCTGTTCCCGACTGATGATTAACGGAAGTCATTTTCACTTCACCGCCAAAATTTTTAACACAATCGAATATTCTTTTATCATCTGTAGCAACAATAACTCTGTCAATCAGTTTAGATTTCTGAACCTGTCTGTAAACTCTTTCTATCATTGTCTTTCCTTTGATCAACAACAAGGGCTTTCCCGGAAGCCTGGTGGAAGCATATCTGGCAGGAATAACTCCAACTATATTCATCAGATTTTATTTATCTAAAACTTTAGGAACTTTGAAAAATTTACCGGTTTTTGAAGGTGCATTTTTAAGAGCTTCCTCATTTGTCAGCCATACTTCAACAGAATCTTTTCTTAATACATTCTCCGTTTCATTTATATTTTCAAGTGGCTCAACATTGTCAAGATTTAATTCATTCAGCACATCTATATAAAAAAGAATTTTATTTAAATCAGCCTGCAATTTTGTTTTCTCCAGCTCATTGAATTTTAGCTTTGCCAGAGCTGCAATTTTATCTACGTCGGTTATTGATACTGCCATTTTATTAAAATGTTAAAAGTTAAATGTTAAAAGATTAGAGTTTTAAATTATTTCTGTATATAATTTTTAATAACAATATTCCTTATCTCTTCAAGAAAATTCTTGTCTTTTTTATATTCAAGTGGTTTATCAAATACAACTTTTACAGTTCCTGATTTGATTTGAAATTTATTTCTGCCTAAAATATTAACTGATCCTGATATCGTTACAGGGATCAGCGGAACCTTAGCTTCATCTGCCATTACAAACATTCCTCTTTTGAATTCTCCAATGCTTCCGTCAATGCTTCTTGTACCTTCCGGAAAAATTGTAACTGAAATTCCGTTCATAATTCTCAAAGCAGCTTTTTTTAAAGATCTCATTGCATCTCTTGCATTTTCCCTGTTGATCGGAATATAACCTCCCAGATACATACCCCAGCCAAGAACAGGGATCTTTGTCAAAGAATCTTTATAAATAAATCTGACATTGTTAGGAATTGCTTTCATGAGTATCGGTATATCAAAAAAACTCTGGTGATTTGAGATGAAAATATAATTTGCCTTTTCATCCAGAAAGTCTCTGCCATCTGTAATTACTTTAACACCAGCAATAAACAAAATGCCTCCTCCGAAAAGTTTTGACAGATAATGTGTGATTTTACCTTTCCTGTCTATTGGGGAAACTAAAATAGTAATTACAGCTATGATTACACAATGAATGGAAATGAAAAATGCTTTGATGTATGTTATCACGGTATCAAAAATACTCAATTACAGATACTATTAAAAGTTAAATTTTATTTAAAATTACTTCCTGAAAGTATTAACTGATATAAAATCAGAAATCTATTTCAAAATTTTTTAAAAAATTATATGAAGAAGAATTTCAAAAAAGACAATTATCTTATCAGCACTGACAAATCCAGGCTCGATATAAATATAATTCATAATTTTCTCAGTAATTCTTACTGGGCAAAAAACCGAAGTTTAAAAACTACTAAACTTACAATAAAGAATTCGCTTTGTTTCGGAATTTATTTTAAACAGGATCAAATAGGATTTGCCAGAGTAATCACCGATTACGCTACATTTGCTTATCTGGCAGATGTGTTTGTTCTTGAAGATTTCAGGGGAAAAGGTTTATCGAAATGGCTGATGGAAGTGATCCTTAATTATTCTGAATTACAAAACTTAAGAAGATGGTTTCTTGCAACACGTGATGCTCATAAGTTATATGAAAAGTTTGGTTTTAAACCTCTCAGTGAACCTGAAAAACTTATGGAGATGTTCAGAAAAGATCTTTAATACAGTGACTTTGTATATTCAAATATGTACTTAGAATATTTTTATATGTGTAATCACAATAATCTTTTCTTTGCGTATGAATTTAATTAAGTTGCATCAAACAAAATCCTACTACATTTATTAATTTTAAAAAAAACAAAAAATGAAAAAACTTACAGCTGAATTCATTGGCACTTTATGGCTTGTACTGGGCGGATGCGGAAGCGCAGTACTCGCAGCAGCTTTCCCCGATGTGGGAATAGGGTTGCTGGGTGTGTCATTTGCATTCGGATTAACAGTGTTAACAATTGCATATTCACTTGGTCACATTTCAGGTGCTCATTTAAATCCGGCTGTTTCAATAGGCTTATGGATCGGCGGAAGATTTAGTTCCAAAGAACTGGTTCCATACATAATTGCACAGATACTTGGTGGAATTGCCGGAGCTGGAATTTTGTATATTATTGCTACCGGAAACGGAAGCAGTATCGGAGATTTTGCATCAAACGGTTATGCTGAACATTCACCCGGAAAATATAGTTTGATGGCGTGTTTTGTCACTGAAGTAGTATTGACTTTTATGTTCCTTATAATTATTCTCGGATCTACATACAGCAAAGCTCCTGCAGGATTTGCAGGACTTGCAATAGGTTTAGCTTTAACATTGATTCACCTGATAAGTATTCCCGTAACAAATACTTCAGTAAATCCTGCAAGAAGCATCTCTCAGGCATTATTCGCAGGCGGCTGGGCTATGGAACAGTTGTGGTTATTTATTGTTGCACCAATTATCGGAGCAGTGCTTGCAGGATTGGTTGCAAAATTTCTGATGTTAGAAGATAAAGCATAACTTTATATTCAGATAAATTTTATTCCCCGTTGAAAAATATTTCTTCGGGGTTTTTTATTTTTAATTTTTGAAAGTTTCATTGATTTAGACTTTGACAAAAATATATTACCGGATATTTTAATTTTTCAAAGATATCTGGAAATCAACTCCCCGATAAAATATCCTATCACAGCGATACCGATGCCAACAATAAACATATCCAGTCCGCTTCTGAAAATTCCTCTTCCCGTAAAAACACTCCTTGCTGCGCCGACTATAAAATGCGCTATCATAGAAACTATAAATGATGTCCAGACTGCAAAAGTACCATCAAGAAAAAAGAAAGGCGCAACAGGTATCAATGCTCCGATCGCTGTTGCAAGCCCTGTGATCCATGCCTCCCTGAATGGACTGGTCGTCGACTCGCTTATTCCAAGTTCCTCCCTTACACTTTCTTTCAAAGCAAGTTCCGGATTTTTTATGATCTCATTTGCAAGTTGCTGAGCATCTGCTTTATTCATTCCTTTTGCCTGATAAACCAGTGAAAGCTCTTCTGCTTCAAGCTCAGGCATTAATCTTATTTCTTCAGCTTCCATCTTTTTTTCATGATCATAAACTTCCCCCTGACTTACAGCTGCCAGATATCCTGATGAACCCATGGATAATGCATCAGCAAACATTCCTGAAATACCTGTAAGCAAAATAATATGCGGCTGAACACTTGCGCCAATCACTCCCGCTATAAGTCCGAAGTTAGCAGTTAGTCCGTCATTGAATCCGTAAATAACATTTCTCATCAATCCTCCTGATTCAATCTGATGCCAGGATTCCCCTTCTGATTCAAGTAAAGTTGTCAGTTTTCCGGAGTGCTCTGCAGAATCTTTGGCGAGCTGAAGTGCAATATCTTTTGTTTGTACTGAGCTGCTTTGATTGTATAAACCCAGATACGGTTTTACTTCCAGCCCTTCCTCGCGCATCATCAATTTTGAGATCAGTCCGGTTCCAAATTTTTTTGCATACCATCCGTAAAATTTTGCTTTAGGAGAGATACTAATATCATCAGACTTAATATTATTCTTCAGGAAAAGTTCTAACCAAACCTGCTTATGCTTTTCCTCTACTTCAGCAAGCTGTAAGTATATGCTGCTTTTGTTTTCATTCTTTTCAATATTACCAAGTATTTTGTATAAATATGCAGCATCTGCTTCATCCTGAAGATGATGTTTCCAGATATCTATAGTTTCTTTTTCTATTATATTTTTCAAAAGATTAATAAGTGTATATAATAATTAAATTAATTCTAATATAATAATTTAAATTAAATTTACGTTAAGATA
>DAIPYE010000045.1:6587-18950 GCA_036782915.1 Bacteroidota bacterium
AATGCTTGATGGGTTTTTAAGCCCAGGAATGCCGCCTTCTGTGTATCAGGGGGCGGTTTTTTTTTGCTGGTTTTAAAAAAACAATAATGGGATTAAATTTTTATTTTTAAAATTTTAGTTTTATGCTTTATTACAATTTCCGGGTGTTCAAATGATGATGATAATCCCGTTAATCCACCTTCAACAGGTGAAGTTTTGCTTGCTTCAGTCACTGTTGATTCTGTTGTGACACCCAGCCCAGGAACTTCATATAAAATCTCAACGATCAGTTCAGGTACATTGAACTTTACCGACAGAGACAGTGCAAGAATTTCTTTTTACTATACAGGACAGAATAATTCGGCAATAACTCCAATGGAAATCTATTACACATTAGATACAACAAAAATTTATATTTTTAACAGTACCACTTTAAATCCGGCTGTTACAGAACAGTATATAAATGTCACAGTTCCTTCTCCCCGGGTAAATTCAAGCTTTAGATATCAAATTTTAACTACTAATACATCAGGTATTTCATTCTTTAAATTCAGAGAATTGAAGATATATAAAAAGTAATCAATTTTAAGAGAACCATTCTGTAAAAGTTTCAAAAAGAAGATAGGCATTAAGACTAATAATAATTATGCTGATCAGATAAACTGTTATCTTAAGCCAGGTTTTATTTACAAAGTTTCCCATTTTAATTTTATCGCTTGTAAATTGCACCAGCGGAACAACGGCAAAGCTTAACTGCATAGACAGTATTACCTGGCTTAATACAAGCAAACCGGTTGTACCTTTGTCACCGTATAAATAAGTTACAATAAATGCGGGGATTATTGCAATAATTCTTGTAATTAATCTTCTCAGCCATGGTTTAAGCCTGATATTTAAAAATCCTTCCATTACGATCTGACCTGCCAGCGTTCCTGTCAATGTAGAATTTTGACCTGATGCCAGTAATGCAATGGCAAACATTGTACTTGCAAGACTTGCACCAAGAAGTGGTGATAGTAATTTGTATGCATCATTTATATCAGCAACATCCTGATAACCTGTGTTATGGAATGTCGCTGCAGCTAAAATCAATATAGCTGCATTTATGAAAAATGCCAGAGACAATGAAACTGTGGAATCAATCGTGGCAAATTTCACGGCCATTTTCTTTCCGGCAGTATCCTTCCTGAAATTTCTTGTCTGAACAATACTTGAATGCAGATATAAATTATGTGGCATTACAGTCGCTCCAAGAATTCCAATAGCTATGTACAGCATATCAGGATTGTAAACTATTTGAGAAGTCGGAATAAGACCTTTTAAAATTGGGAAAAAATCAGGATTGGATACTATTATCTCATAGGTAAAGCAGGCTAATATTATTGCAATCAGACCGGCAACTATACTTTCCAGGTATCTGAATCCTTTATATTGAAACATAAGAATTACAAGCACATCCACAACAGTTATTGTTACTCCGATTATTAAAGGTATTCCAAAAAGCAGATTCAGAGCTATTGCTGTTCCGATTACTTCCGCAAGATCGCATGCGGCAATTGCTATTTCACACAAAACCCAAAGTGCAAAAGATACCGGTTTGGAATAATGGTCTCTGCATGCTTGCGCAAGATCTCTCCCGGTTACAATTCCCAGTTTAAGAGAAAGATGCTGCAAAAAAATTGCAAATATATTGGATATTAGAATTACACTTATCAGAGCATAACCAAATTTCGCTCCTCCTGCCAGGTCAGTAGCCCAGTTACCCGGATCCATGTAACCGACTGCAACCATCAATCCCGGACCTGTAAAGGCAAAAAGCTTTTTCCAGAAAGAACCGGTCTCCGGAACTTTGACAGTCGCATATACTTCTGGAAGAGAATGTGAAGTTACACTCTTTTTCCAGCCGTTCTCAGACGGTAATTCTCTCTGGCTTTTTAATGTCAGAGTTTCATTATCAATATCATTCATTTTTATTCTAAACTTTTTTTACAAAAATATTTTTTGATAATTTTTCACTTAAAAAAATGTTTCCGGATCTGAAATGAATCTGAAATGAATTATCAAAATTAATTTTTTCTATTACTTTAATTTCGTCATTTAATTTTAATCCGATCTTTGAAAGATACTGAAGTACCTCTGAACTTTCATCCGAAACCTGTTTAATTACAGCTTTATCATTTACAATTAATTCCGATAAGGAAACTATATTTTCTTTAATGATCTTTCCGTTTTTATCCGGAATCGGATGACCATGCGGATCAAATTTCGGATACTCAAGAAAATTTTCCATTCTCAAAATCAATTCATCCGAAGATGCATGCTCCAGATTCTCCGCTTCATTATGAACATTTTCCCATGGATATTTCAAATATTCGACAAGGAATACTTCCCAAATGCGGTGTTTCCTTACCAGATTAATTGCAATAGCTTCACCCTTTTTAGTAAGTTTAAATCCTTTATATGGATTATTTTCAATATAATCTGATTTGGAAAGTTTTGAAACCATTTCACTTATTGCTGCTGGTGATATATTAAGTCTTTCCGATAATTCAGTATTAGTTACTTTTCCGGAAGATATCTGAATCGAATAAATGTTTTTTAAATAATCTTCAAAACTTTTGTTCATTGTTTTAAGTTTGGTTTAGATCAAATTTAAGCATACCTAAATTTAATTTCAAGCCAAATGAAACATTTAATATCGATTTAGATCAAGTACGGCCTGAATAGAGAAAATATTTGCCAATAATTTCACTAATATTTACGAATTTAAAGTAATTTTCATTAGTTTTTGAATAGAACAATCATAAGTTTTATTGAAAGCATAAATACTTCTTTTACTGGGAATTTAAGGATCAATTAAAAATTATCATAATATAATTTCAAAATTTCTTTTGGACGGCATTGAAATCAGATCTGTTAATCTTAATTCTATTTTGTAGTGGTTAAAACATTTACGATGAATTTAATTCATTACATTATTAAATTATATAAATCACAATAATTTAATTGAAACGTATTTAACCGAATCACGGTTATTTGTTTCGTATGCCACTTTTAAACAGAATTATATTTTTCGGTGTAATTTTCCTCATAGTTTTTGGACTTCAGTATTTAGTATTCAGAACTTTCAGAAACTTCATTAAATCCGTAAAACCGGATTCAAAATATCTGAAATTCATTTCCGTTTATCCTTTTATAATATTTAATATTCCTTATTTAATTTTGATAGCAAATGGATTCAGCGTTGCAGATATACACGAACATTTATTTAATTTCGTATTCCTTCCCTTTTATGCTTTTCAAGGCGCTCTGATTTTTATTGGTTTGTATTTATTGATAGGTAAAATAATAAAAACTCCTTTTTCAATTTCTATCTGGATTTTGAAAAAATTTGAGAGGATAAAGAAATTTTTCAGCACTCCGGAAGTCAGAAAAATTGATAATTCAAGAAGAAAATTTATTTCAACTTCTGCAGCACTTGTTTCAGGATATGCTTTTACTGGCGCAACTCTTGGAGTAATTAACAGCCATAGTTATGAAATTGTCAATAAAGATATCATTATCCCAAATCTGCCGGTAAATTTAAAAGGAACTACAATAACTTTATTCAGTGATATTCATTCAGGACCGTATATGAAAGAAGACATGATGAGAGAGTATACAGATGCAATTAATGAAATAAAATCGGATCTGATATTTATTCCCGGAGATTTTACAAATTCTAATAAGATGGAAGTTCACCCGCTTGCAAATGCATTTAAAAACTTAAAAGCATCCAAAGGAGTATACGGCGTGCTGGGAAATCATGATTATTTTTCCGATCCGGAATATGTTGCAAATGTCATTTCAAATGAAACTCCCGTGAAACTCCTGAGAAATAATTCTGAACTCATAAATATTAACGGAAGTCAGTTGTGTGTGATCGGATGTAATGATACAAGACAAAGCGGAGCAGAATACGATCCGGTATTAATGAATTATTTTGAAATAGCTGCACAAAGCGCAAAAGACTTAATCTCAAAAACTTCTATGGATTATTCTCAGATACCAAAACTTGCACTAATTCATAAACCATATTTTTTTGAACAATTGAAAGGGATGGATCCTGATCTTGTTGTCAGCGGCCATACTCACGGCGGACAGGTTGTACTGGCGAGTTTCGGGAATGTCAACATCTCTTTCGCAGGCGCAGTAAGTAAATATATCAGCGGGCTGTATGAATCCGGAAATTCAAAAATGTATGTTTCAAGAGGAATTGGAAGTGTTGCTCTTCCGATCAGATTCAACTGCAAACCTGAGATCACAAAAATTACTCTGATCTAATTATATTTAATCATATCTAATTATATTTAAATATATTTAATTATATTTAATTATATTTAATTATTCGGATTATATTTATCCTTAGGACTGAATTTTTCTACTTTATGATTTACAGGTTTTTGTGTCATTAAAAAATCATAAACTGCACCAAGATCTGCATCCGTTGCATCCGCATAGAATGTCCACGGCATTACAGTATTAAATTCATTTTCATTTACAGTCACATTAGTAACTTCCGGATTCTTAAAAGCTCTGAATTTCTGAATGAATTGTTCCTTACTCCAGTTACCTATTCCTGTTTCTTTGTCCGGGGTAATATTCCCAGATCTGACAATTCCGCCTTTCGGAGCAGGGTATTCCACCCCGCCTGAATATAATTTATCATTTATGAATTCACCTTTTTCCATCGGACTATGACAGCTCAGACATCCGCCTGAATAATATTCACCTAATGCAATAGTATTGTTTTCATCCGGCTTTTTTTTAAAATCCGGAGCAGTCGGAAGTGTCCTGAATATTAAATTCACCGGAAAATTAAACTTATGTTCCTTCACCTCATTTCTGATGGGAGGAAGAGATCTTATATAAACTATTATTGATTTCACATCTTCTTCATCCATATTTCTGAAATAAAGATAAGGCATCATAGGACCCAATGCTTCACCTTTTTTATCTATTCCCATAGTAATTGCTCTAAAAATCTCACCATCAGTCCAGTTTCCAATTCCTGTTTCCTTATCTGAAGTAATGTTACTTGCGGGAACGTAACCCGCACCTTCTCCGTAATCCTGACCGCCTTTGCCAATGGTACTTTCAATCAGCGGATTTCCGAATTTATCAGGATTTCTGTCCGAGTGACAGTCCGTGCACGAAGCAAAAGTGTTTGCAAGATATTTTCCTCTTTCATACATCTGTGGAGTTGCTGTTATTTTCATATCAGGCGCAGGAAGGGATTTCGGATACTGTGTCATTATGTATCCGTAACCTATTAAAAGTATGAATAAGATCACGGCAAATATTATTCCGGAAATTTTTAGAAATTTTCTCATGATGGATTTAATTAAAATTTATAAAATTGAATTTATGAAATCAGAATAAAATATTTCAGAACAGCTCTGTTTTAAAAATAGGGAAAATAATTTACTTTTTCATTATGAATTTTTGATTAGATGCATTTTTTGATTACAGATCAACATTTCTAAACAAATAAAATATTTTCCATATTTAAATTAACATATCACATTTAATCTCTGTAAATTATTTTGAAGGAAATTTAATTTTACTTTATTGAAAATACTTTCTGCTTCGAATAATCTTCACAAAGTTGAAGAGATAAAATATGCTTTAAATGATTTACATGACATCAAGATAATTTCTTTAAGTTACTTTGGAATAAAAACAAATGTAAATGAAAACGGAGATACTCTGGAAAAGAATGCATTAAAGAAAGCAAAAGAAACGTATGATATTTTAAAAATTCCCGCTATCTCTGATGATACGGGATTGTTTACAATTGCATTGAAGGGTGAGCCGGGAGTAAGATCTGCAAGGTATTCCGGGGAGAATGCCTCTGATTCAGAGAATTGCAATAAACTTTTAATTAATCTCAGGGAAATTTCAGAAGAAAACAGGAAAGCTTATTTTGAAACTGTAATTTGTTTTTACATAAATGAAAATAATATTCAGTATTTCAATGGTATTTGTAATGGTAAAATAGATTTTGTGAAAAAAGGTGAGAATGGATTTGGTTATGATCCCGTTTTCATACCGGATGGATTTGAGAAATCATTCGCTGAAATGACAAATGCAGAAAAGAATGAGATTTCACACAGGGCGAAAGCAATGACTAAATTTAAGGAATATATTAAATTAATAATTTGAATTACAAACTGGAGATATGTTTAAGATCCTAAATATTTTGATACTTTTTCCGGGGAAGGTTTCGCATTATATTTATCTATAGGTTTAATATTAGATTTAATTATTGATTTATCTGTAAATTTATTTTGGGATTTATTATCAGATCTGTTCACAATTGTGTCAATTTCAATTTCCTGCTGAGCTTTATCAAGAAAATAATTTAACTTTTCAGAAAGCTGGCTTATATATGGTTCATACATAATTGTAAAATGAGTAGAGCCGGGAATTATATAAGATTCCAGTCCGCCTCCAGCCAGAAAATTCCAGACATCCTTATGCTGAATATTTAGATCTTCCGCCTCGATCATACTTATTTTACCGGGATACCTTGAAGCAATATATCTGACATAAGTAGTTGTATGTAATACCCACAATTCTCTGAACAATCGTTTTTTAGAATCACTGAGTAAATATCTAATTTTACTTAAAACTTTGAATCTTACTTTCAGATACTCTTTTGATACATAATTTTTAATTACTTTCCGGAGTTCTCCTGTCTTTAAATGGTGATAAGAACGGCTGACAAAATGTCTGGTATCTCTTTTTGGCGGAATATATTCCGGCAGAGGAGCCAGATACGGCGGCCATGTATCAAATACAACCAGCAAAGCAATCTTATGTCCGGCTGCTGTAAGCTGCTGCGCCATTTCAAAAGCCACACTGCCTCCGAAACATCTTCCTCCCAGAATATAAGGTCCTTCAGGCTGCAATGATTGAATTTCCTTGATATAAAATGCAGCCATTTCTCTCATATCAGTGTGAGGTGGCTCGGAGCCGTCATTTCCAATTGACTCCAGAACATAGAACGGCTGTTCTTCCGGAATATATTTCAGCAGATCCTGAAACTGCATTGCTGTTCCGGCAGCAGCCGGAATACAGAAAAACGGTATTCTTGAACCGCCGGGTTTTACCGCAACAAGTGATTTCCATTTCGGCATCCAGCCTTCATCTTTCAATATTGCAGCAAGCTCTTTGATAGTCGGTGAATTAAAAAGTGTAGATATCGGAAGCTTTCTTCCAGTTAGTTTTTCAATAAAACTGAATACCCGAAGAGCTAATAAAGAATGTCCTCCAAGTTCAAAAAAATTGTCATTTATTCCAACTCTGTTTACATTAAGTAATTTTTGCCAGTTTTTTGCAATTCCCCACTCCAGTTCATTTCTTGGTGACTCATACTCATTGCTTAAGATACCACCTTCATCCGGATCCGGTAAAGCTGATAAATCAACCTTGCCGTTTTGAGTCAAAGGTATTGAATCCACTTCTATCCAGACCGCAGGTATCATATAATCAGGTAACTTTCTTTTCAAATAAGAAATTATCAACTCTTTTCTGTATTCACCTTCCGGAACAACATAGCAAACAATTTTTTTATTTCCAGTATGTGATTCTTTTACAATTACAATTGACTGACGGACATGTTCACATTCCTGTAAAACATTTTCAATCTCACCAAGCTCAATACGGTAACCTCTTATTTTAACCTGTGTATCAATTCTTCCCAGATATTTAATATTTCCGTCCACTAACCAGCATCCTATATCACCGGTTTTATACAATCTTGAATCAGACTTTTTATTGAAGGGATCAGGTATAAATTTCATACCGGTCAGTTCCTGTCTGTTAAAATATCCTTTACTGATTCCGTCACCTCCCAGATATATTTCTCCCGGAACACCAACCGGCAGTAACTGATGTTTATGGTTCAGTATATATACTTTCCTGTTATTTAATGGTCGCCCTACAGGAATAAATGAATTTATATCTTTTTCGTTAATCCTGTGAGTCAATGAAAATGTTGTATTTTCCGTTGGTCCGTATCCGTTTATTAAATTAATTTCAGGGTAAGTATTGCTTATTCTTCCAATATGATACTCGGATAATTTTTCACCTCCGGCAAGAATAGTTTTCAGACCTTTAAAAACAGTAATGTCATTTTCAACAAGCTGATTTAACCAGCTTGATGTATACCACATTATTGTGATTCCTTTTTCTCTGATTTCCTCCTTTAGAAAATTACTGTCAAGTAATTTTTCTTCCGAACACATAACTAACTTTCCGCCGTTCAGAAGCATTCCCCAGTATTCAAAAGTAGTTGCATCAAACGAAGGTGAACCGGTAGATAACAGAATTTCCTTTTCAGTAAATGAAACATAACCTGCATTTTTTACCAGACTGACAATATTTTTATGTGATACCATCACTCCTTTTGGTTTGCCTGTAGATCCTGAAGTATAAATGACATACGCAGTATCATCAGGCTTTATTTCAGACTGTAAATTGCCCGAAGGCTGCAAACTGATCTTATCCCGGTCACTGTCAATTTCAATTATATTAAAATCATTCAGAGAAGACATTTTTTTCACACACTCATTGCTGCTTATTATAATCGAACTTCCGGTTTCTTTCAGCATAAATCTGACCCGATCTTCAGGATACTCAGGGTCCAATGGAACATAAGCGCAGCCCGCCTTTAAAATACCAATGATAGCGATCAAAAGGTCTGAACTGCGGTCTAAACAAACCGGCACAAGTGATTTCTCTTTTATTCCTTTTGCTTTCAGATAATTAGCCAGTTGGTCTGAACGAACATCGAGCTCTGCATAAGTAATTTTTTTATCTTCAAAAACCAACGCAATATTATCAGGAGTTTCAGCTGCCTGATCTTTAAACAAATCAATGACAGATTTTTCTTTCGGATATTCTGACTCAGTGCCATTGAATAATGAAATGATCTGATCTTCTTCTGAATTGCTCATCATTTTTAACAGATCAATACTTTTGTCAGGTGAATTTGCAACAGAGTTCAGTAATTCCTTAAAATGTGAGATCATCCGCAAAATAGTCTGCTTTTCATACAGATCTGTTCTGTACTCGACTGAACCAAATACCCCTTTTGCAGTTTCGGAAATATTGAAAGTTAATTCAAACTTGGAAGTGTTCTGAACTGAAGATTCACGGGAAATCTCAATGTCTCGCATTTTAATTTCCTCTATTTCAGGAGTATTTTGAAATGAGAATAAAACCTGGAACAAAGGACTTCTGCTGATATCTCTTTCTTTAACTACTGCTTCTACTACTTTTTCAAAAGGAACATCCTGATGATCATAAGCACTCAATGTAGTTTTTTTGACCTGTTTCAATAAATCTTTAAAAGAAGATTCACCATTCACTTCATTTCTTAAAGCCAGCATATTTACAAAAAAACCGGAAAGTACTTCTATCTCTTTTCTTGACCTGTTTGCAATTGTAGTTCCGACACAAATATCACTCTGACCGGAATACCTGTATAAAAAGATTTTAAATACAGCCAGCAAAGTCATGAACATTGTACATTCATTTTGCTGACTCATCACTTTTAATGCTTTGTATACTTCAGGGTCAATATTAAATCCGGTTATTGCACCGCGAATATTCTGATCTTTAGGTCTGGTATTATCTGTAGGCAATGAAAGTGGTATATGATCATCAAGTTTTTCTTTCCAGTAATCCAGTTTCTTATCAAGGACATCATCCTTTAAATAATTTCTTTGCCAGATCGCATAATCAGAATATTGAACCGGCAGATCAGCTAATTTTGGAAGCCGGAATTCGGAAAATGCTTCATATAATTCAACGAACTCTTTCACAACTATTGAAACAGACCATCCGTCCGCTGCAATATGGTGTATTGTAACTGCAAGTATATGTTCTTCCTCATCTAATTCAATCAGGTTCGCACGTAATGTATAATCTTTTGATAAATCGAACGGTGTATTTATTAATTCCTGCAGATATTTTTGCAATTCCTCTTTGTCATCTTTATAGAGAGTGCCGTCGGAAACTGACAATTTCCATTCATCTGTTTCTTTAATAACCTGATAAGGTTCGCCTTCATCTTCATTAAAAACAGTTCTCAGAACTTCATGTCTTCCGACAATTGTTTTTAATGAATTCTCAAGTGCCTGTCTGTTTAATTTTCCTTTCAGTCTTAAAACAACATTGATGTGATACTGGACGCTTCCTTCCAGTCTGTCAACAAACCAAAGTCGTTCCTGACTGAAAGATAATGGTATTCGCTGATTTGAACTTCGGTCAGCTTTTTCTATTTTAGATTGTTGATTATTTGTTCTGTTATTTTCTTTTAAAAATTCAATTATTATTTCCTTATTATCTTTTATATCCTGAAGTATTTTATTATCAATTTCCTTATTCTTGGGAAGACGTACATGCAGCTGCCCTTCTACAAGCAGCATCACTATTCCGATTTGTTTTGCTAAATATATTAAATCAATAGCTTTGGACATCTTTCTTGTTTTTTAAAATTCTTATTTTTTAAATTGTAAATTGCTCATACTCTGCTGAATCTTTTTCTTCTGTAAATTCTTTTGTTTGTATTTCTATGTATTTTCCAAGGTCACTGATATTTGTAAAATTAAACAGATCTTTTACCACCAGTTCAATTTCAAATTCTTTCTGGACAGCTGTAATTACCCTCATTGCAAGAAGTGAATGTCCTCCCAGTTCAAAGAAATTATCATAAATTCCTACCCTGTCAATTTTTAGAAGCTCTTTCCAGATCTCCGCTAATTTCTTTTCTGTGTCATTACCCGGCTCCACATATTCTGTGCCTTCTGTTCTGCCTGTTTCTGGATCCGGTAAAGCTTTTCTGTTTATCTTACCGCTTTGTGTTAATGGTAAATTTTCAAGCTCCACCCAAAAGGATGGTATCATATACCCGGGAATTTTTGTTCTTAAATAATTCACAATGTCTGTCTTACCCGAATTTTCTTTCGGTACAATATAACCAATTAATATTTTATTTTTTTCACCATCTTCTTTCCCCAAAACTACCGCCTCTTTTACAAATCCGCTTTGCATCAGCACACTTTCTATCTCTCCCGGCTCGATTCTGTATCCTCTTATCTTTACCTGAAAATCTATTCTTCCAAGATACTCAATGTTTCCGTCCGCTAACCATCTTCCTGAGTCTCCAGTCTTATACAATCTTGCTCCCTGCTCCTTACTAAACGGATCTGAAATGAATTTCTCTGATGTAAGTTCGGCTCTGTTCAGATATCCTCTCGCCACCTGAACTCCCGCTACACAGATCTCTCCCGGTACACCGATCGGACAAAGTTCATTTGCTTTGTCAATAATATAGATCTGCTGATTCGGATTTGGTCTTCCTATTGTTATAATGTTATTTTCTTTTACCGGATCATCCGATAGACTTGCGCAGACCGTTATTTCCGTCGGTCCATAAGCATTTATCAGACGTATTCCCTTTGACTGAAAGTAAGTTCCCGTTTCAATGTTCAATGCTTCGCCGGCTGATACTATCGTGCTGATCGTTCCGGTTGATTCTTTTATGATATTTTGAAATGTCGACGGCAATACAGCAAGGTCAATGCTGTGTTTATTTATCAGCTTTTCAAATCCTTCAGAAGTTAAAAGATCTTCTTTTCTGCAAAGGACTAAACTTCCGCCGCTTAAGAGTGTATTGAAAATTTCATAACACGAAGCATCAAATCCTATAGATGCAAACTGAAGCGTTTTCATTTCCGGCTTCAGTCTCAGCAGATCCTTCTGACTCAAAGCAAGATTCAGAACTCCTTTATGTTCTATCATCACTCCCTTCGGAGTTCCGGTCGAGCCCGATGTATAGATAACATAAGCAAGCTGTTCTCTTTTTATTTCATTTGTTAATTTTACATTCTTTTCTTTGCTGAGCTCAGGAATTTCTTCATCTAGATTTACAATAATATATTTTTCTCCGTCCGGAATTCCTGATCTGCTTTCACTGCTGCTTAGTATTACTTTTGCTCCCGTATCTTCCAGCATAAATCTGATCCGCTCTTCAGGATATTCCGGATCGACAGGAACATACGCTCCGCCTGCTTTCAATATTCCCAAAATTCCGGTTATCATCTCAATGCTTCTTCCTATCAAAACCGGCACAAGAGATTCTTTCTTTATTCCGATGCTTAAAAGATACTGAGCAAGTTTATCCGAACGCTCATCGAGTTCTTTATATGTTAATTTTTCATCACCGAATATAACTGCAGCTGTATCAGGATTTTCCTTCACTTTTTCCGCAAACAGTTCGATTATATTTTCATACTTCGGATAATCTACTTTTGTATTGTTAAATTCATTTAA
>DAIPYE010000046.1:0-10730 GCA_036782915.1 Bacteroidota bacterium
AAATATATTAGTTACCGGCGGAGCCGGATTTATCGGAAGTAATTTTATAAAATTTACACTGGCAAAATATGATTATAAGATCATAAATTTTGACAAGCTTACCTATGCGGGGAATTTAGAAAATCTTACGGATATTGAATCAAATGAAAATTATAAATTTGTAAAAGGTGATATTTGTGAGAAAAAAGAAGTTGAAAATGCTATTGATGAAAATAAGATCGATACGATAATTAATTTTGCCGCGGAGTCGCACGTTGACAGAAGCATACTGGGCGCAAAGGAGTTCATAAATACTAATGTAATTGGAACACACGTTCTGCTTGAAGTTTTGAAGGAAAAAGGTCTGGAAAAATATTTACAGGTTTCTACAGATGAAGTTTACGGCTCGCTTCCCGAAGATAAAAAAGAATTATTGTTCACGGAAAAAACTCCCGTCACTGCTAATAGTCCCTATTCAGCAAGCAAGGCTTCTGCTGATTTATTATGCAATGCTTTTCATCATACATTTGATCTGCCGATACTTATAACAAGATGTTCGAATAATTACGGACCTTATCAGTTTCCGGAAAAATTGATTCCGTTAATGATTGCAAAAGCTTTGAAAGGTGAAAAATTACCTGTTTACGGTGACGGAAAAAATGTGAGAGACTGGCTTTATGTGGATGATCATTGTTCGGCGATACTGGAAGTTTTGCACAAAGGAAAAACAGGTGATGTTTATAATATCGGCGGTAATAACGAATGGTACAATATTGATATTGTAAAACTGATCCTTCAAAAACTGGGAAAAGGCGAAGATATGATACAATATGTGAAGGACAGACCGGGACATGACAGAAGATATGCGATTGATTCAACGAAAATTATGACTGATCTTGGATGGAAACCGAAATATGATTTTGAGTCGGGAATTGAATTAACAATCAAGTGGTATCTGGATAATCCGGACTGGCTGAAAAAAGTTATGAGCGGTGAGTATATGAAGTATTATGATGAGAATTACAGCGATAAAGTTATTTGATGCGAGACGTGAGACGTGAGACGCGAGACGCGAGACGTGAGACGTTAGACGTTAGACGTAAAACGTGAGACGTGAGACGAAGTAAAGTTACAATAGTTATAAAGTTATTCAAAATAGGTTTGAAATTTTTTTTTAAAAGAATTATTTTACACGATATTTAAAAAATTATGTCCATAAAAGTAGAAAATTTAATAAAGAATTACGGAACACAGGCAGCTGTGGATAATATTTCATTTGACATTCATACTGGTGAAATTGTCGGATTTCTTGGTCCAAACGGTGCGGGAAAATCAACAACAATGAAAATGATCACTACTTATCTTACTCCGAATTCCGGAAAGATATTTGTAAATGATCTCAGCACAGAGACAGAATCAATGGAAGTAAGAAAGAATATTGGTTATTTACCTGAACAGAATCCATTATATCTCGATATGAATGTTCTGGATTATCTGGAATATGCAGCAGAGCTTGAGTCAGTTCCGAAAGACAAGATCAGCAAATCCATTAAAAAAATGGTTGATGTTTGCGGGCTTGGAGATGTACAGCATAAAGATATAGGCGAACTTTCAAAAGGATTCAAACAGAGAGTAGGATTAGCGCAGGCGCTGATACACGAACCTGCTGTTTTAATTCTCGATGAACCGACATCCGGACTAGATCCGAATCAGATCATTGAGATAAGAAAACTCATAAAGCAATTAGGAAAAGAAAAAACACTGGTCCTGTCAACGCATATTTTGCAGGAAGTAGAAGCAACATGTGACAGAGTTCTTATCATAAATAAAGGAAGTATCGTTGCAGACGGAACTCCGGATTCACTTCAGGATAAATTCAAAGGCCAGGTTCTGATCAGTCTTATTCTGAAAAAAGATGCTACTGACAAAGAACATTTACTGAGAGCAATATCATCCATAAGAAATATAGAAAAAGCAAGGATCGCAAAAGAAGATGAGATCTCATATCACTTTGCAATTTCAGGCGGAAAAGGAGAAGATGTGCGAGAAGACATTTTCAGAAAACTGGTTTCAATGAATCAGGTAATACTCGGACTGCATCAGGAAGAAACATCACTGGAAGATATATTCAGACAATTAACAACTACAATTAAAAATTAGAAGATCTATTAAATCAAATGAAAAATATTTTAACAATATTCAAAAAAGAGCTCAGGTCATATTTCAATTCGCCTGTTGCATATATAGTGTTGTTTGTGTTTCTGATAATAACGGGATGGTTCTTTACAAGCAGTTTATTTCTCGCAGGTTTTGTAACAATGAGAAATGTCTTTGATATAATTCCGTTTATATTTTTATTCTTCATTCCTGCCATAACAATGAGAGCATTTTCGGAGGAGAAAAAATCCGGGACCATAGAACTCTTAATGACAAAACCAATAACTGATGAGGAGATCATAATCGGGAAATTCCTTGCTGCGCTGTCATTAACAGCAATTGCGCTGGCATTCACTGTTGTATATGTATTCAGTCTGACCTTTCTGGGGAAAATCGATCTAGCTCCGATCATCGGAACATACATCGGATTATTACTCATGAGCGGAATATATATCAGCATCGGAATTTTCGCTTCATCACTTACAGAAAATCAGGTGGTTGCATTCATCTTAAGTTTTGTTATAGTCTTTGCCCTTTTCCTATTAAATAAAGTTTTGATCTTTTTACCGGCGACTGTAGCTTCCATACTTGAATACATCAGTACAGATTATCATTTCAGCAGTATATCAAGGGGAGTGATCGATACAAGGAATGTGATTTATTATTTAAGCGGAATTACGATATTTATTTTGCTGACGAAGGCATCTCTGGAAAGAAGAAAGTGGTAACTATTCATGTTACAATTTTATAAAATTTTGAGTAAAAAAATAATTTAATGAAAAAGAAAGACACATTAATAAAACTTGCAATAATAATCGGAATAATAGTTGTGATCAATGTGATCTCTAAAAGAGTATTCACTAGAGTAGATCTCACAAAGAATAACAGCTATACATTATCGCCTGTCAGTAAGGAGATCGTTTCAAATCTCGACGATAAAATGCTGATAAAAGCATATTTCAGCAACAATCTTCCGCCGCCTTATAACAATTTAAGGAGACAGGTGCAGGATCTTTTAGATGATTACAGATCTTATTCAAAAGGAAACATGAATTACGAATTCCTGAATCCTACTTCAGAAGGCGAGGGAGAAGGAAATGAACTGGATAAAGAAGCTCAGAAATATGGCATCCAGCCGGTTCAGATACAGGCAATGGATAACGATAAACTTGAAGTCAAGAAAGCATATCTCGGACTTGTTTTTCTTTATAACGGTAAACAGGAAGTGATCCCGGTGGTTCAGTCCGCTGACAATCTTGAATATGAGATCACAAGTCTTATTAAGAAAATGAAGGGTGACAAAAAAAGGAAAGTCGGGTTTGTCACAGGACATAATGAAGTGGATCTGAATAAACTTACACAGATAAAAGGTGTCATCGATCAGCAATATGAAGCAGTTTCGGTAGATCTTAAAACGACTGCAGTTGTAGATCCGGATATTGGTGTTTTAATAATTATGGCTCCGAAATCAGAATACAGCGAGAGTGATAAGTTTAAGATAGATCAATACATTATGAATGGCGGAAACGCTGTTTTCCTTGTTGATAAAATTGCTCCGAATTTTCAGCAGCAGATGGTAATCGGTAACGAAGTTAAAACAAACTTAGCTGATCTGATGTTTAATTACGGAATAAATATTAAAGCAGACCTGATAAAAGATCTGCAGTGTTCAGCAGTTCAGGTACAGTCTCAGATCGGATTTCCAATTTCAGTTAATTATCCTTTCTTCCCGGTAATTACAAATATCGCAAAAAACAATCCTGCATTCAGTAATTTGAAAAGTGTAGTTCTTACATTTGTGAGTTCACTGGATACAAATAATGAAAATGCGAAAAAAGTAAATATTACTCCGCTGCTTACAACTTCAGATAAATCAGGCGAAGCATCAGGATTCTTTTTTCTGAATCTTGAACAATTTCAGAATATGAGCAAGATCACGGCTGATACAATGTTCAATAAAAAAGGATTTATGGTTGGCGGAATATTTTCAGGAAATTTCAAAAGCTTTTATGAAGGAAAGGAAATGCCGGCGGATACAGCACAGGGATGGGTTCAATATACCGGACAAAGATCAGGACAAACCTCGAAGGAAGTTAAGTTAATAGCCATCGGAGACGGAGATTTTGCAAATGAAGAAAATAAACCTCCGAGAGAAAATCTTACATTCTTCGTGAATATGGTTGATTTTATGATGGATGATGTAGGGCTTGCCGAGATCAGAACCAAGACTTCAGCTGATGCACCGATAGAGGAAACATCTGACGGTACAAAGAAATTTATAAAATATTTTAACCTGATCTTTCCTCCGTTCCTTGTTTTGATATTCGGTTTGTATAAATGGAATCAGAAGAAACAAAAGAAGAAAAATCTGCAATTAAAATAGTTCAGTCTGTAAATTTTAATTTTAAAAAATTTTAAAGAAATAATGAAAAGTAATAAAACAATATTGTATCTCCTTATCTTTGCGGCTTTAGTGGTTGCGGCATATTTTTTAACTACTGACAGAGGTGAAAAAACGTCCAGTTATGAATTAAAGGAAAAAAAATTATTTACGCTTGACTCTGCTAAAACAGATAAGATTGAAATTAAAAATAAGGACGGTAACCTGGTATTGTCCAAATCCACAGGTGAATGGAAAGCTACTTCACCTTTTGATTACAACGTTACACCTGATTTGGTTGATAAGATCGTTTCATCACTTAAGAATTTTAAACTGGAAAGCATAATTTCTACTAATCCTGCAAAAAAGGAAACATACGGTTTTAAAGATTCGGATCAGGCAGAGATCTCTGTTTATGAAAGCGGTGTTTTAAAAGGTTAATTTCTTCTTGGAGGATCTGCAGCCGGAAATTCTTCTTACATAAAAAAACCTGATTCTGACAATATTTATATCGCAGATATTCTTGACAGAAATGATTTTATAAAACCAAATATTAATGACTGGAGAGATAAGAATATTGTTTCAATTCCTAAGCAGGCAATAAATTCAGTAGAATTTGTTTCGCCGGAAGAGACATTTACAGTTATCAGAGATGGAAACGGTAAGTATAATATAGGTGCGGATTCAGTCGGGGCTAATTTTGACGGAATTTTAAACTTACTGGGAAATTTTGCTACAACCGGTTACCTGGATTCAGCACTTGCAGATGATGCTAAATTTTCAAATATGGTGAATATTGACTGGGGAAATAAAACTCAGATGAAATTTATAAAAACTGAAACAACTCCCGTTAAATATTATCTTAAAGTGGAAGGTGATAAACAGGTTTATGAACTTGATGAAGCTTATGCAAAGAATTTACTGAAATCAAAAAAAGATATTCTGGGAAGATAAAATAGTATACAAACAAAATCTTGTATTTCTTTTTTAAATTTTAAAAACTAATTTGATACATGCTTAATTTAATAGGTTTAATAGTTACGAGCTATCTCATTGGTTCTATTCCATCCGCTTTAATTGTGGGAAAAATATTTAAAAAAATAGACATCAGAAATTACGGCAGCGGCAATCTTGGATCTACCAACGCTTTCAGAGTTTTAGGTGCACCTCTTGGAATTCTTGTTCAGGCAATGGATATTTCAAAAGGATTGATCGCAGTTTTATTTATTACAAATCTATTCTATTCAAACCTGCCATTTACAAACCATACACCTTTTGAAGACATAACAGTTCTGAAGATCATTGCCGGATTAAGCGCAGTTATCGGACATACTTTTTCGATTTTTGTAAATTTCAAAGGAGGAAAGGGAATAAATACAGCGCTTGGAATGCTGATCTCTCTTGCGCCTGTAGATGTCGGTATCAGTGTCGGATTCTTCATCCTGACTCTGTTATCATCAGGATATGTATCTCTTGGATCCATTGTTGCGTCCTTTTTCTTTCCTTTAATTATGTTTACGAGGGAAAATTTTTTCAAAGTTGAAATGGACGGATATAATACATTGATCTTTTTCAGCATTGGAATATCACTTTTACTGATCTATAATCACCGCGAAAATATAAAAAGACTTCTTTACGGAAATGAAAGCAGATTCGATAAATTATGGATCATCAGAATTTTCCGGATCAAAGCACCACTCGGAAAATCTTAATAACCTGTTAAATATCAGAGTCAAATGAAAATAGCAGTTCTTGGAGCGGGAGGCTGGGGAACAACTCTGGCAATATTATTGCATCAAAACGGATTCGATGTAACTCTCTGGGAGTTCAACACGGAATATTCCAAAACACTTTCTGAATACAGGGAAAATTTTTACTACCTGCCTAAAATTAAAATACCTCAGGGTATTTTTATTACAAACGATCTTGAATTTGCTGTTCAGAAAAAACAACTCATCATAATTGCAACTCCGACACAGTTTATCAGAGCAAGTTTATCTCCGTTAGAAAATTTTGATTTTAAAAATTCACTTGTAGTAAGTGTTTCCAAGGGAATCGAGAACGAGACATTCCTTCTGGTCTCCGATATTCTGATTGACATTTTTAAGAAAGTAAAAAGAGAAAATATTCTTTGTATGTCAGGACCTTCTCATGCAGAAGAGGTTTCAAGAAAAATTCCCACTGCTGTAGTCTGCGCAGGTGAAGAATTATCAAACGCAAAAATAATTCAAAAGATTTTTTCCAATGAATATTTCAGAGTTTATACAAATAATGATCTTACCGGAACAGAAGTTGCAGGCGCATTAAAAAATGTAATAGCAATAGCGGCAGGTATTTCAGACGGTGCCGGATTCGGAGACAATACCAAGGCTGCAATTATGACAAGAGGAATTAATGAGATCATGCGTCTCGGATTGAAACTAAAAGCAAAACGCGAAACATTTTTCGGGCTGGCGGGAATAGGGGATTTAATCGTTACCTGTTCTTCCGTGCATTCAAGAAACAGAAGCGTAGGCGAACAGATCGGACAGGGAAAAAAACTTAAAACTATTCTCAATGAAATGAAAATGGTTGCTGAAGGAGTTACAACCACCAAAGCAGCATATGAATTGTCAAAATCTCTAGATATAGAACTTCCGATCACCCATCAGGTTTATAAAATTTTATTTAAAGACAAAGATCCGCTTACTGCCACAAAAATTTTAATGAAAAGGAATCTGAAAGAAGAAAAGTAATGTGGAATTTTCAGAAATTACCATCTCCTTAAAACAAGCTGGCTAAAAAATATATTCTCATATTCATTTTAAAACTCCCGTATATAAAAAAGTATTTATAAGTTTAACATTAAGCCATTGCCGTCCAAAACGATTTCAATAATTATAGTTTAGTTTGATTTTTAAATATTTTTGAATGAAATAATTTGTATTTAATAACAACCCCCTAACCTACTTTTTTGATGGTGAATTTTATAACAGCAGAATAAAAAGTTACCCTCAATTTTTTAATTACCACAAAGATCACAAAGGATGCGCAAAGAGCGCAAAGGAAATTACATAAATGTCATATTTCAATAATAAATTAAATTCTCAGCGAACTTTGCGCAGACTTTGTGTTCTCTGCGTTAAAAAATATGAATTCAATTTAAAACGTTTTGGACGGATGTGACATTAAGCACTGAAGTTTATTTAATCTTATATTAAAGTTTTCAATTAAATTATTTATATTTCATTAAATAAAGTTTAACATTATGAAAACATTTATTACTCCTGCCAGAAAGGTATTGCTTCTGATTATATTGTTTTTTTGTTCGATTTATTTAATTGTAAATGATTCAAATCCACTTATAGGCTGTAAATCAGATCAGCCGGTAGTTAAAAAAGATTCAATAGTTGCCTGGAAATTTCCGGATCCGGGTTCAATAAAAGAAGATGAAGAAGGAAAGATCATCAGGGAAGGAAGAAGAATATTTCTGGAAACATATAAATATATCGGACCGGATGTAAAGGATACTGCAAAAAGATATCTCGGAAATAATATGGATTGTCAGAATTGTCATCTGAGAGGCGGAACGCTGAAAAATGTATTCGGACTCGTGGGAGTTTATTCTGATTATCCGGCATTGGATGTCAGAACAAATAAAGTTATTTCAATACAGGAAAGAATAAATCAGTGTATGACAAGAAGTATGAACGGGAAATCTTTACCTGAAAAAAGTAATGAAATGAATTCGCTTGTTGCTTATCTGAAATGGCTAAGTACATATGTTCCAAAAGGAACTCGCACAGAAGGCAACGGAGTACCGAGAATTGACCTTATCAAAAGAGCTGCAGATCCGGTAAACGGAAAAACGATTTTTGCTCGTAACTGTATGACCTGTCATGCAGAAAACGGATTTGGTGTTTTAAATGATCCGGGTAATGTAGTAGTAGCTGCTGATTCGCTGAACGGATATGATTTCCCTCCGTTGTTTGGACCGGACAGTTACAATGACGGAGCAGGAATGTACAGACAGCTTACTGCTACAGCATTTATTTATTCCAAAATGCCTTATAATGACGCAGTGCTATCTCTTGAAGATTCATACGATGTTGCAGCATATATTAATTCTCAGCCGAGACCGCATAAGTCCAATGTGGAAAGTGATTATCCAGATCTGAAACTTAAGCCGCTGGATTCACCATTTCCGCCTTACGATGATAACTTTTCGCAATCACAGCATAAATACGGTCCGTATCAGGAAATGCTTAAAGAAGGTGAAAAAGACAAATTTATAAATCCGAATACAGGAAGGTGATAAATTACTGATCTTTGGGCTATCACGAAATTTACCAGAATAGATATAGGTAAAATTGATCTTTCCCTTGTAAATCATATAAAAAAAAATAGCCGGAATAGTTTTTGCTCCGGCTATTTCCATTAATATATTAAATATTAAATATTTTCCTAATTTTATCTTATTTTAATAAAATCATTTTTCTGACATTTGTAATATCGTTTGCTTCTATTGAGTTCGACGAATTCATCACGAGTTTATAAAAATAAATTCCACTTGACAAATCAGCTGCATTGAAATCAACAGTATAAAATCCGGAATTTTTGAATTCGTTTACTAATGAAGCAATCTGTCTGCCGGCATTATCAAATATTTTTATAGAAACAAATCCATCCTTTGCCAGAGAATAATTGATCTTTGTTGAAGGATTAAAAGGATTAGGATAATTCTGACTCAATTCAAATATTCCAGGGGTTCCAACCTCTACTTTATCACTTAAACTGAAATATTCAAAATTTCCGTTGAAATCAATTTGTTTCAGTCTGTAATTGTAAACACCTTTTGCAAGATTTTTGTCAGTGAATGAGTAACTTTTTGAAACAGTTGAATTTCCTGCTCCTGCTAAAGATCCCACCTTTGACCATTCTCCGGAAACTGTAGATCTTTCAATTTCAAAACGTGAATTATTTATTTCAGTAACAGTAGTCCAGTAAAGAGTAAGGTCACTTTTATTAATTGAATAAGTAAACGATGTTAATTCAACAGGTAAAGTTCCCCAGTCGTAATTAACAGTCATTTTGCCAATAACAGGTAATGCCAGTAATAGCCCGTTGATAACAGAATTATTTCTGCTTTTAAAATGAGATCCCTGTGGGAAAAGACAGTTCCCGGTTGCGAATATTAATCCGACACCTGATCCTATAACTTCCACCGGAACAGAAAATCCGTTAATTGTATTAACATTATTTGTACTGAGATATCCATCAGACATAGTCAACTGCAGTTCAATACTATCAACAGAAATACCGTTACCTGATTCGTCAGTTGTCTTTACTTTAAAAAATTCAGGATTTATATCATTAACTATATCAAGTGTTAAGGGGAAAGGAACAGAGGTGGAATGTAATAGAGCATCGGAAATTATTGATAAAGCTCTGTTTTTAATCAATTCATTGCTGACTGAATTTACATTAAGTGAATCAGAAAATTTCCATAAAGCAATCTGAATTGCAGAACATTCATCATCAAGATTTTCGAGTTTTCCGGGATAAGATGTTTTGTAAGGATAATAATTATTTATAATGTAGGTGAAAATATAATAAATGTCTCCGCCGAAAAGTTCGCTGTCTGTATATGAAGAATCCGGAATTTTAAATTCAGTGCAAATCTTAGTGGAATAAAACTGTGTTTGATTCCCGTCAACAATACCGTTAATTAATCCTGAAAATATATCTGTGTAAACATTACTGTTAGGATTAAGAAGATTAATTGTCTCACCCTGAGCTGAAGACTGGATCTCAGCTTTTGTAAGTCCCCATTGAGCGTAAGTTATCGCAGTTATGTTTGAAAAAACAAAAAGAAGTAAAGTAAACCTGAAAACATTAAACATTCTCATAAAGCAATAATTTAATCTTACATCAGTTTTGAAATACATTTAACGGATAAATTACATCACACAAAAGATCGAAATTAAATTAACAATAAAATAATAGCCGGAATAGTTGTAACTCCGGCTATTATAGTTTACAAATTTAAAGTTTTAATTAACTTTTATTATTTGATCAAAGACATTTTCATTACCTTGGTCAAACCATTTGCTTCCATTTTATAAAAATAAACACCACTGGTTAAGTTAACAGCATTGAAATCAACTGTATAGAATCCGGTATTTTTGAATTCATTTACTAATGATGCAACCTGTCTTCCAACATTGTCAAATAC
>DAIPYE010000046.1:10740-16117 GCA_036782915.1 Bacteroidota bacterium
TATAGAAACAAATCCATCCTTGGCAAGTGAGTAATTAATTTTTGTCGAAGGGTTAAAAGGATTTGGATAATTCTGACTCAATTCAAATTTTGAAGGGGTTCCTACTTCGACTTCATTACTTAAGTTGAAATATTCAAAATTACCGTTGAAATCAATTTGTTTCAGTCTGTAATTGTAAACACCTGTTGCAAGGTTTTTATCAGAGAATGAATAGTTGTTGGAAACTGTTGATGTACCTGTTCCTGCAACTGTTCCGACTTTTGACCATGCACCTGAAACAAATGATCTTTCTACTTCGAAACGTGAATTGTTGGTTTCTGTAGCTGTGGTCCAGTTCAGCTCAACATCTCTTCCGTTTGATGCAGCAACAAAAGAAGTCATTTCAACCGGTAAAGCTCCCCAGTCAGCAGTACATGTCATTTCTCCATAAACAGGATATGCAATAGTAAGAGATTGTCTTGTTAAAGTAGTAGAGTGAAGAATTCTGCCCTGCGAATAAAGCATAGTAGCGGTTGCTGTAATTAATCCTACATTTGTATTTGAAACAAAAATATCAGGTGATTCACCTGAAGCATTTGTGCTTGTAGTATATGTACTTAAATCTCCTGCAGAAATAGTTAGTGTAATAGGACTTATAGCAATAGGGTTATTGTTCTGATCTACAGTTCTTACATAAAATGCATCAGGATCCGAACTTGCTTCTATTGAAAAAGTAACTATCGGAGGTGTTGCAGTTCCGTTTAGATTTGCATCATTCACAATTGCAATTGCTCTGTTTCTGATTGTATTGTTTGTAATTGTGGATACATCGACATTATCAGTATAATTCCAGATTGCTGCCTGAACTGCTGAAGCTTCATCATTATTTCCAAGCTGACCAGGGTAACCAGTTTTGTACGGATAATAATTGTTGAGAATGTATTGAACCTTATTGGTAACAAAAGCACAGGTATCTGTATACGTATTATCACCAAGATTGACATTTCTGTGAAGATCTATACAATAAACAGGTAAAGGGTTACCGTCCATTGTAGAGTTTACTGTACCGGCATATCCGGAATAGGGATTACCCGGAGGAACAGGATCAGTAAAAGTAATTGTTTGCCCTGAAGCAAATGAATTTACTGAAACAGCAGAATTTCCTCCAAGACACTGAGCTGAAACAGATTTTGTGAATAAAGCGATGAACAGAAAAAGAATAATCTTCTTCATTTTTTTCTCCTTTCGTTTTTGATTTTTAAAATACAACTGTTTTTTTCAATAATTCTATTTGGGTAAAATTACTGACAGTTGTATAGTTTTATGAAAAAAATTAGTTTAAATATATTACATATTTATTAAGAAATTAAAAATTTTATAAAACCAATTAAACAAAACTCTGATAATCATACTTTCTGTATGACAACAATAATTAATTTTTTTTAAATAAATTGCTGAAAGGAAGAATAAAGGATTTTCTGCTCGAGTGAACAATATTCAGGTATTTTCCTGAAATAATTTAATAAATATTATGTACCGGTGAAGCAGTAATTTATGAAAATGTAACAACTTTTTCATATTCTCCTTTCAACAATAAGCTAAAAAAATATGGAAATCATCTGTAATTTCAAATCTTTGGGGGATTTGCATTTTATCTGACTTTGGGTATCAGACAAAAAAAGATGATTTCCACTTTAATTTTTTTAGTTTTCAAAACTTTTATTAGCCGTTTTTTTGATTTTAGCTACTTTGGAGGCTAAGTGAGTACAAAATTAAAGTAATTATTATTATCTTACAAAGAAAATTTTGTAAGTTTGTGAAGTAAAAATTTTACTTTTTAGTGAACGAATTTACTAATATCACCTGAATTGTCAAAAAATAAATTGAAATAGTGAAGTGATCAACAGATTATATAAGCCGGATCTGTCAAAATTCAACCTGATCAGATTATTAAAGCAATTCTCTCAAAAGGAAGTTAATGAATTTGATAAATTCATAAGATCCCCGTTTTTTAATAACCAGTCGACATTGATAAGGTTTTATTCGGAGCTTAAGAAGTTTTATCCGGAATTTAATCACAATAAGCTGACAAAAGAAAATCTATATAATTCTGTGAATCCGGGTTCGGAATACAATGATATTCAACTTAGGAAATATTTTTCAAATACTTACCTGCTTGCAGAAGAATACCTTATCTGCTTAGAAAACAATTCAAACATCGAAAGAAAGAAACTGGATCTGATGTATCAGTTTGATAAACGACATCTGAGTGATTTTTACAATAAGATCGTATTAGAAATTGAAGATATTGAAAAGGAACAAAATAAAATCTCAAGTACATATTTCTGTAATAATCATTTTTTGGAAGAATTGAAATTTACACATTATATCAGAGTGAATGAACTTGATAAAATTCCTCCAAGCCTTATAAATTCTCATAATTTCATAATACTTCAGCTTTTATTAATGACAGCAGTTTACAGTAATATCCTGCTGATTAATAAAAAAGTTTATAAAGATTCCTGGGTAAATTCTTATTTTGAAGAATTTTTAAAGTTTTTTGATTTTGACAATTTTTACAAAAAATTTGACTCAATAAGTGATGAAATTAAGTTATTTATTGAATTATGCAAATATGATATACTTTTATCAAAGGACAGTTGTAATGAAAAGTATCTGTTGAAAATGAAAGAACTTGTTTTTCAGATGTCTGAATTTTTTAATGATAATTTGCTTTACACTTTCATATCACATCTGAACATTTATTATTATATCAATATTCATAAAGGAATCGGAGATTATGAAAACGAAGTATTTCTCAATTATAAATTTATGGTTGAAAAAGGTATCTATTACACTGACGGTGTAAAGTTTGTGAGTTTTTCGGAATTTCGTTCAATATTATTTACTGCGTTAAATTTATCTGAATTTAAATGGGCTGAGGATTTTATTACAGAATACGGTAATTGCTTTCCTGCCGAAGTCCGTAGTAATTATTTAAATTTCAGTTTGGGGTGTCTAAACTTTGAAAAAAAGAATTATGAAAAAGCGCTGGAATACTTTTCTGCTTTAAAACTTGACGAGTTAATTTTGAAACTTGATGTCAATGTTATTCTTGCACAAATTTATTATGAACTGAATTATATCGAAACAGCATTATCGTTATCAGATTCATTTAAGCATTTTATAAATTCCAATAATACAATTTCGTCTGAAATTAGAAACGGGAGGTTGGATTTTTTGAAATATTACAGATTGATTATAAATCTCAAATCCAAAAATACTGATATTTTTAAAGCTGAGAAAATCAAAAAAGAGTTAATTGATAATATGAATGTAACAAGGAAAAAATGGCTTTTGATAAAACTAAATGAAATTATGCAATGAAATATTAATACAGGAATTATTAATAAAAATGATTTGGACTCAATTTTTCAGAATCCAAATCATTTTAATTACAAAATATTCTATTATGAATTGTTTTAAATAATCTATGGCTTAACGGAAGTAATATTTACAGATGAATTATTCATCACAATTGAAAGATCTGAAGCATCAGTAAAATAATCACCGTTCAGATCTTCAGGTTTATATCCTGTAAGTGAATTTAATACACCATTCTCAACTAAACTTATATCACCGGCGTCAACTGTTTCATCCTGATTCACATCACCGCTGTACATTGCGAAAACGACAGGTGAAGCATCCACCTGAATTGAATTATCCCCAAATGTTTTCGAATATGAGTCAGTAAAATCATATGACATTAAGGTCATTGGGTCATAAGATTCACCGCTAAACCTGCTCCATGTTTCAATGCTGTTTCTGTGTTTAACTGCAATATAGTATTTCCCGGATAGTGCATTGCTGAATTTAAAATTTCCGGTTAAGCTAATGTCATTAACAACTTCCTTGGAGGAATCAATAATATTATAAGGTGAATTTACATTTCTGAGATATGCTGTTACAGTATCCTTTATATTCATTTTATTCGAATTACTGTTATATAATCCTTCAATTGCGATTTTTAGATTGAAATTCATTTTCAAAACATAAAGTCCCGTATTTCTGTCAGAAGAAGCGATCTTACCGGAAGGGAACATGTATAATCCCCAGTTGCCGTTATATCCGGTGTTGTTATCAGACGGATATGTATCATACCACGCAATTTCTGTCGGTATTTCCGGATTTGAAACATCCAGTATTCTCAATCCGGCAGAGTAATGTGATGCAAACAAATAATTACCGTAAACTTCCACATTATGAATTATAGAATTTGTAATGCCTGTAGGCTGCCAGTTGGTTACATAAGTTACATTTTGTTTATCCTGAATGTTCCAGACTTTCAATAAATATGGCGCAGTTCCGATCTCATCGGTTACAAATAAATATTTCTTATCTGCAGAAAGAGCGGTATTGTGAGGTCCGGAACCTGGTAAATTCGAAAAAACATTAACAAGTGTAAGCGAGTTCTTATTTTTTGCATCAATAATACTGACGCTGCCTGAAGTAATATTTGCTGCGTAAATTGTATCATCTGTTACTCTGCAATCGTGAACATAAAATGAATTATAAGCACCGCGTTTTACAGGGAATTCCGGATCGAGGGTGAGATCATAAACAGTAACTCCCTGTCCGATAGAAGCTCCGTTCGCATAAAGATACGGACCGGATTGTGAAATAGAATGTGTGCTTGAATAACCGGCCGGTACATACTTTTTAATATAGTGTATTGAATCCGGTAAATATTGCAGATCCACGATCTGAAAACCGCTGTTTGCAATTTCAGAAACAATATAGCAATAATGAGAGTATGTTTTCATTTCGCGCCAGTTATTGTAATAAGAACCGGGAGCCGGCGAAGGGACAAACCCTACTTCGTGAATATTTGCCGCATCAGTAACATCCACAAACAATGTACCGTCATAACATCCCATTATGGCGTATTCTCTTCCATCCGGGGCTACATATCCCCAGACCGCAGAATAATTTCCGCCCGGAATTGAATGGGTATTAATATTTCTCAACAGATAAATATTCTTATCTGGTAACTGGGAAAATGAATTTTGAACTGTGTATAAATAAAGTACTGTCAGCAACAGAGTTGCAAATAAATATTTTTTCATATGAATTAATTTAATTTGATTTATTCTGGTAAAATAATCAACCAAAAATACTAAATTAAAATTTTATAACTTTTTAAAAAAATATTTTACGCATTTTTCAAATCAGGGACTGGAAATACTTACTGAAGCAGAAGAATTATTTTCTACTATTGCGATGTCAGAAGCATCAACGGAAAAATCTCCGTTCAGATCAGATGCCACATAACCTGATACAGAATTAGCTATATCATTTTCAGTAATACTCATATCAGATGCGTCTATAACCCCATCCT
>DAIPYE010000046.1:16127-18791 GCA_036782915.1 Bacteroidota bacterium
TTACATCCCCGCTGTACATTGCAAAAATCACGGGAGAAACATCAGTCTGTGTCATATTGTCTCCAAATGCCTTCGAAGCGGCATTTGTAAAATCAAATGTATTAAAAGACATTGGATTATAATTTTCTCCGTTTGCTCTACTCCATGTTTCAATACTGTTTCTGTGATTCAAAACAATATAATATGTTCCGGTTATTGCATTATTAAATTTAAAATTTCCTGTAAGACTTACAGAATCTATAACTGCTTTTGACGAATCAATTTTATTGTACGGAGAAACATCACTTCGTAAATATGCCGTTACAGTATCTTTTATGTATAGTTTATTATTTGCGCTGTTATATAAACCCTGAATTGCAGTTTTAATGTTAAAATTTGTTTTTAATACATACAGTCCGGTACTTCTATCAGAGCCGATTATTTTTCCTGATGGAAACATATAAACACCCCAGCAGCCGTTATAATCCGGATTATCTGTCGGATAAGTATCATACCAGGCAACTTCAGTTGGTGAAGCCGGATTTGAAATATCAACAAGCCTTACTCCCGCTTCATAATGCGCTAATAGAGCATACTTACCGTATGCTTCCACATTATGAACAATTGTATTTGTAATGCCGGTTGGCTGCCAGCTTGAGACATAGGTTATGTTATAAAGATCTTCAATATTCCAGATTTTCATTAGTCTTGGAAAAGCTCCAACCTCATCGGTTACCAATAAATTTTTTCTGTCAGCAGTTACAGCTGTATTGTGCGGACCTGAGCTGGTAAGATTATTAAAAGAAGGAACGACATTTGTCAGTGAATTTTTATTGGAAGCGCTGATAATACTGATCTTTCCGTCATATACATTTGCAGCATAAATTGTGTCGTTAAAAACCCTGCAGTCATGAATATACCTCGAATTATTAGCACCTCTTTTTACAGGGGTTTCGGGATCGATTGTCAGATCATAAACAGTTACTCCCTGTCCGACTGCAGCACCGTTCACATAAAGGTAAGGACCTTCCTGAGAAATGGAATGTGTATTTGAATATCCGGCAGGTAGGAATTTCTTAACATAATGAACTGAATCCGGGAGATACTGAAGATCAACTATCTGAATACCGCTGCTTCCAACTTCTGAAACTATATAAGCATAATGAGAATAAGTTTTCATTTCACGCCATAAATTATTGCTGCTTGCTGGATTAGTCGAGGGAACGAATCCGACCTGATGAATATTATTCACGTCAGTAATGTCCACAAACTGTGTTCCGTCATAGCATCCGAGAATAGCATATTCTCTTCCGTCAGGTGCTACATAACCCCATAAAGCGGAATAAGGAGTCGTATGAGTATTTACATTTCCAAGCAGATACATATTCTTATTCCCAAGTTGTGAATATGAATTCTGAGTTAATGATGATAATATAATCACCAAAAAAATAAAACAAATTTTAATTTTTTTCATAGGTAGTTTTTCTTAAATTAAATAAGATTCAGGTTAATTTATATTTTTTTGGGGGGTTTATTTAAAACTAAATATTAGGGGATTTAAAACAGAAGACAATTAATTTTTTCTATGAAAATAAAAGCAATTAGAATGAAATTAATTTTAATATTCAGAAACTGTATTGGTGAAATTAAAAAAAGGCGGATCTCCCTTCAAGTCCGCCTTATAAATATACTTACTATTTAAAAAAACAGATTATTTTACCAAAGCCATTTTCATAACTTTGCTTATTCCGTTTGCCTCAAGTCTGTAATAGTAGACTCCGCTTGAAAGATTAGAAGCGTTAAAGTTTACAGAATAATAACCTGCTGATCTTGTTTCGTTTACTAAAGTTGCTACTTCTTTACCGGAAGTATTGAATACTTTTAATGAAACATTTCCTGCAACCGGAAGATCAAAACTGATCGTTGTTGTAGGATTAAAAGGATTCGGATAATTTTGTACTAAAAGTAAACTGTTAGGTACGCCAATGATAACTTCTCCGTTAAGATTGTGATATTCAAAATTACCGTTGAAATCTGTTTGCTTCAGACGATATGTGTAAATTCCTGAGCTAAGATTTCTGTCTGTATAAGAATAAGAATGTGCAACATTGCTTGTTCCGTTTCCTGAAACATTTCCTACCATAGTCCAGTTGTCAGAACTAATAGCTTTTCTTTCAATATCAAAACCTGAATTATTGATCTCTGTCATTGTGCTCCAGTTTAAATTTATATCTCTGTTGTTTGCAGACGCAGTGAAAGATGATAATTCAACAGGTAAAGCTCCCCATGTTGTAGTGGTAGTTCTGATAGCTGTTGTAGTTCTGCCTAAAACCAAGAGCTGTTTTACTGAACTAAAACCTGAATATGTGATTCCACCCGGAACTTGTACTGTATCTGAAGCAGATATTACATCACCGTTATTAGCATTGGTTACAGTTACCAAAGGAGAATTACCTGTTATATCTGTACTAACAGTATTTGCACTTAAAGATCCTGAGCCAACAATTGAAAGTGCAATGTTACTGACAGCAATCGGATTTCCGGCGGTATCAAGGGTTCTTACAAAAAAATCATCAAATCCTGAATAAACTATTTCCAGTGTCGGGATTATGACAGTTGAATTTCCATTAGCAATTACATCAGCAATGATCTCCAAAGCTCTGGTTCTGATTATTGCGTCATCTG
>DAIPYE010000047.1:0-4262 GCA_036782915.1 Bacteroidota bacterium
CTTTGTAAGCACAATCAACAATTTCCTTTCCAATTCTTTCTTCCTCTACAGAAATTTCTTTAAATTTATTCATCTAATTCTTTTTTGTTTCTTTGTGCCTTCGTGTCTTTGTGGTGAAAAAAATAATTTATCCGACACTGCCTTCAAGGCTTATCGCCAGCAGCTTCTGCGCTTCCACAGCAAATTCCATCGGCAACTGATTCAGAACTTCCTTCGCATATCCGTTTACAATAAGCGCTACTGCATCTTCCTGAGAAATTCCTCTCTGATTACAATAGAACATAATATCCTCGCCGATCTTTGAAGTTGTAGCTTCGTGCTCCACATGCGCGGATTTATTTTTAATTTCAAAATAAGGAAATGTATGAGCACCGCAACGATCACCCATAAGAAGAGAATCGCATTGTGAAAAATTTCTTGCATTATCAGCGCGTTTGCTTACCTGCACCAGACCTCTGTAACTGTTATGACTCTTGCCGGCTGAAATTCCCTTTGAAACAATTCTGCTTTTTGTATTCTTTCCGATATGCATCATCTTAGTTCCTGTATCAGCCTGCTGCATATTATTTGTCAATGCAACCGAATAAAATTCACCGATAGAATTATCGCCTTTTAAAATTACACTAGGATATTTCCAGGTAATTGCAGATCCGGTTTCTACCTGCGTCCATGAAATTTTAGAATTATCACCTGCGCAAATTCCTCTCTTTGTCACAAAATTATAAATTCCGCCTTTACCGTCTTTATCGCCCGGATACCAGTTCTGCACAGTCGAATATTTTATCTCAGCGCCTTTCATTGCAACGAGCTCAACTACAGCTGCATGAAGCTGATTTTCATCCCTCATCGGCGCTGTACAGCCTTCAAGGTAACTGACATAACTACCTTCATCAGCAACAATTAAAGTTCGCTCGAACTGTCCCGTATTCTCAGCATTTATTCTGAAATAAGTCGAAAGCTCCATCGGACATCTGACACCTTTTGGAATGTAAACAAAAGATCCGTCAGTGAAAACAGCAGAATTCAAAGCAGCAAAGAAATTGTCTGTTTGTGGAACAACTGATCCAAGATATTTAATTAAAAGTTCAGGATGATCCTTTATCGCTTCACTCATTGAACAAAAAATGATCCCGAGTTCTGCTAATTTTTCTTTGTATGTTGTTGCAACTGAAACACTGTCCATCACAGCATCTACTGCGACTCCGGCTAGCATCATCTGTTCGACAAGCGGAATACCCAGTTTTTCGTATGTTTTTCGAATCTCCGGATCAAGATCGTCAAGACTGTTAAGCTTTTTCTTATGCGTCGGCGCGGCATAATAAATAATGTCATTATAATCTATTTTTGGATAATGAACATTCGGCCACTTCGGCTCTTCCATTTCAAGCCATAATCTGTATGCTTTCAATCTCCATTCAAGCATTTTCTCGTTTTCATTTTTCTTCTTCGAGATCAGTCTTATTATATCCTCATTCAGACCTTTCGGCGCAATATCCATTTCCACATCAGTATAAAATCCGTATTTATAATCACCTGACGTGACTTTTTCGAGAATATCTGTTTCGTTTCCCATATTTTTGAATTTTATTAAGGAAAGTTTTTTATAGTGGACTAAATTAGTCTTATTTGTTTATAAAATAAAGGCAGATTTAATATTTTAGTAAATTAATGAGAATCTTTACAATATTTAATGTAAAAATTATACTGGAAAATGCATATCCTTATTAAAGAAAGCTAAATTTATATTCATCACATTTGAAATATAAAATCAGTTTATAATTTTGTAATTTGAATAAACTCTATAAATGACCGGTCTATTTTCCCCTAAACACATTGGGATTTTAATTATTTCATTAAAAACTTGTCTTGTAGTATACATTTTACTGCAGCTAACTGTTTTCTCAGATAAAAGTCCCGATATTTCTTTTGACAATCAATTTCTGTTTTTTGTTTTAGCAGGATTCATAGCGCAGTTAATTGACGGAGCTCTGGGAATGGCTTACGGAGTAAGCTGCACAACATTTTTACTGAATCTGGGAATTCCTCCAGTACTGGCATCAGCAAGCGTCCATACTTCTGAAGTATTTACAACCGGTGTTTCAGGATTATCACATTTATTTTTAAAGAATGTAAATTTGAAATTATTTTTCAAACTTGCAATTCCGGGTGTTATTGGTTCAGTCACCGGTGCTTATTTATTGTCAAATATGCTTGACGGAAATTTTATAAAACCTTATATCTCAGCTTATCTGCTCATAATCGGAATATTCATTTTGATCAAAAGTTTTAAAGTTTTCAAACCCAAAGATGATGTAAAAAATGTTTCTGTACTTGGACTTACCGGAGGATTTTTTGATGCGATCGGCGGGGGAGGATGGGGACCGATCGTAACTTCAAACCTGATCTTTCAGGGAAAGACTCCCAAGGAAACGATAGGAACAGTGAACACAGCAGAATTTTTTGTAACCTTTTTCAGTACAGGAGTTTTTCTTTTTTTTGTAGGGATTGACAGCTGGAAAATAATTCTGGGATTGATCGTTGGAGGTGTAGTAGCAGCTCCTATCGGTGCAGTTATGGCAAAAAAAGTAAACCCAAAAGTTTTAATGTTTCTTGTAGGTGTGCTTATAATTATTACATCGTCATATTCAATTTATAAAAGTCTGAATTAATATCTAATATCTATAAAAAAAATCCGGCAAATTATTACCGGATTTTACATTATAAATTTTATATTAAAACATTTTTACTGTTAAAAAACCAATTCTATTTATCATCAATTTCAGTATTGACAGTATCTGTTTTACTCACGGATTTTTTTCTCTTTGCAAATCCGAAAATGCCTGCTAGCAATATTACTCCGAGCAATGCATTAGCACCGATACTTATTGATTTTCCCGTGTAATATACTTCCGGTTCGTATTTAAACTCTATCTTGTGTTTTCCCTGAGGTACAACTACAGATCTTAATATATAGTCTGTTTTATAAAACTCAGTTTCTTTCCCGTCAATGTAAGCTTTCCATCCGAACGGAAGATATATTTCACTGAAAACCAACAGGTTATTTCCCGTTGCATTTGCTTCATACTCTAATGTGTGTATATCAGCTTTTACCAATTTTACATTAGTCAAAGAATCCGGTTTGTCAATTTTTTGATTAATGTCTTTTTCAAGGTATGCAACTTTCTCAGGATCAAAATTCATATCACGGATATTGTTAAGAATGGCAATGTCTTTTTCAACCTGATAATTATCCGCAAAGAATGCTTTCGGAATGAAATGCTTATTCTCATAGATCAGCTTTGTTCCTTTGAAAACCTGAACGAAGTTTGTGTCCTGCAAAGGTTTATCTGAAATTATATACTTAACTCCGCCTAATGTTAAGAGCAAAGGATTTTCACCTTCGGCAATGTCAATTGCATCCTGATAAATTCTGATCTTCGCGCCGTGATATCCGTTGAATGAATGAAGTCTGTAAAAAGCCATCGTATTATCTGTTGTAAGTCTGCCGTTACTGAACTCTGCTACTCTGTATGTGTAAGGATCCGGATTTGTTTTCAACAGCCAGTCAGTATAATCATTTTGCGCAAAAGCACTTTTTGTTTCACCCGGATCATCCCAGTGAAGGGTTTTCAGATTTACATTCCAGAGATCAAACATCGCTATCAGTATTGTTCCGGCAAGGAACATTTTAACAGAAAGTTTATCTGTCGCATACATATAAGCCAGACCAATAACCAGTATTATAAAAAAGGCATGAAGCCTCAGATCGCTGACGCTGTTCGCATAAGCATTGGGAATTATCTGCTGTTTTATGTACTGTGAAATCTGCTGAGGAGTAGCTCCCTGCTGTTTGAGTTTTGTTGCAAGCGAACTGGCAGAGACTGAATCTGTATATGAACTTTCGAATCCGACTATAGAAATTATAAACATCAGTCCGGCAATTCCAAAAAACACATAACATACTTTTTTAAACTTTTCAACGTCAGTTTTATTTTTTACAATATTAACGATTGACAATAATCCGTAACCGGAAACAATTACTATCGCAATATTCATAAAATGATGGATCATAACCGGCGCGCGGAAACTGCTGAAAAACGGGAAGTAATAAAAGAACAGATCATACAGCAGTGAGAAATTTCTTCCGAATGACATAATTAAAAATATCAGGGTAATAACAGTCATTGCCTGCACAACAGGGCTTTTCCGGAAATTGAAAATTATCCCGATAATAAAAAGCGTCAGAGTTATAACGCCGAAAT
>DAIPYE010000047.1:4305-18497 GCA_036782915.1 Bacteroidota bacterium
CATCTGCCCCCAGTAAAGATTTGCTTTCTGACCATTAATTTCCACATCGCCGAATCCGTAATAATACGGAAGTAAAAAAGTTACAACTTCACCCGGACTGAATGACCAGTTGGTTGCATACTCATAATCAAGCGGCTGGTCATTTGCAACCTTTGTATCGATCTTTGCTTCGATACCTGCTTCTCCGCGGATCGAATATTTATTGTAACTTTTCATTGTCATCAGAACATCAGCATTCATTGCAACTGCAAACAAAACAGCTATAATAAAAAACATTCCGCCTTTAACCATTCCCGCAACATTTGTCTTTTTAACAATTCTGTATATCAAAAGATAAAGCAGATAAATTCCTATCATCAGATAAGAATAAAAGATCATTTGTATGTGATTTGAATTCAGCTGAATGTGAAGCATTATTGCCAGAAATGAAAAATTAAATAAATTAGAATAAGAAAAAAGAGATTTTTTCTCATCATCAAATGAATCTATCAGTTTGTCAATGACCAGAAGTATAAGAGGAAAGAAAGCCAGCGCCAATACTTTAGTATTGTGACCAACTACTATACGCTGTATAAAATCTGTTGCAAATGTAGCTGATAGTGCGCAGTATAAAGCGACAAGTTTATGTTTGAATTTGTAATTGGAATAAAGATAAAATCCGATTCCGAATATCACATAATACAGAATAATAGGAAAAACACTGTTGTTAGCAGAATTTGTAATAACACCGTAAACAGAATCCCAGATAAAATAAAAGAAATCATAAACTCTCGGATTATAAGCAATTATAGGAAAATTAGGCATTCCCATAAAAATATTCGGCACCCATAACGGAAACACGCCTGCATTTTTTGCATCTTTAAGAAAAGTTTCAAAAGAACCCGAAGCAATATTATCGCTTGTCGCAAAAACTTTGCCGCTGAAAACACCGTCCTTGAAAAACATTAATACAGCCAGAATTATAATTCCGATATAAATGTAATTCTCGTATTTTGAAAAATTACCTGTGTCTTCTTTGTAGTTTAACTTCCGGGATGAAACGCCTGCTGAAGTTTTTACCTGTTTTACATTTGATTTTGCCATTTAGAATTTTATTTCTTAAAATTTTTTATGAAAATAATTTAAATGTATTTAACAATCTAATTACTTTTTTAAATTACTTTTTAATTTATATATAATTTCAGAGATTTCTTTTGTCTGACTCTGACGGGAATATTTTTTGAAACAATTATTTTTTATATCAATATCCATATTCAGTTTCCGGTTTTGAACCAACTCTTCAATATAATCGGCAATTTCAGTTTCCATATTTCTCTCAAATGTTTTTCCGGCTTCGCACTCGTTTATAATATCAGCCGCATCGCCGTCACTAGGACCAATGCAAATTACCGGCTTCTGTGAACCGAGATATTCAAACAGCTTTCCCGTAAGAATTCCCTTGTCATCTTTAATTTCCGGAATTACAAGTAAAAGTACAGTGCTGCTTAATAAATATTCAACTGACTTTTCGTGAGTTACAGTCGGTATCAATACAAGATTATTTTCCAGAGACGAGTTTTTGATCTTTTCAATAATGGAGGTTGCCGGATTACCGATGAACCTTAAACTGAATTTCACATCTGAATATTTATCCCTGACTTTCTCCAGAGCTTTGAAAAAAACTTCCGGTTTATAACTCTCTGCAAGTGTACCGGTATATGTTATGATGAACTCATCGTCTGAAGTTGTTTTCGTATTCCCCTTCAATTTAAAATCGTCTTCGTCAAATCCGTTTGATATTACATGAATTTTTGCCGGATCAATTTTTTTTGATTTACCTGCGAAAAGATTTTTAAGAGATTTACCGACAGTAATAATTTTATCAGCTTTTTCAAGAACTTCCTTTTCATAATCAGAATCAATTTTCTTTGCGAATTTCAAATGATTGAATTCATTGTAATAATAAATATCTGTCCATGGATCTCTCAGATCAGCGATCCAGTTGATATCATATTTCTTCTTCAGTTTCAATCCTACTATTTGTACAGAATGAGGAGGACTGGATGTAATGACAGTCTTAATGCTTTCCCGTTCAATGATCCTGCAGGCTTCCCTGAATGCAAATTTTATCCAGCCTTTCCTACCGTCGGGAATGAAAAAATTTCCCCTGATGAATCTGGAAAACTTTTGAAATAATCCCGGCGAAGATTCATTCGAAAACCCTGTCGGGATGCTTTTCTTTCCTAATAATTTTGAATAATAATCATACGGTTCAAATGTATCTGTTCTGAATATTTCAGCTTCAGCCGGTATGTCGTTTAACAATGTTTTGTCAATTACCGAGTAACTTGCTTTGTCTTCTTTTACGGTAAGTACGAATGGTTTAATTCCGGATTGCGGGAAATATTTTACGAATTTTAAGATCCTCTGAACGCCTGCTCCCCCGCTGGGCGGCCAGTAATATGTTATTACTAAAACTTTTTCCAAATTAATGTTTTGTTTTCTGAAATAAAAATTTACTCTGCCTTATTCATCAGTTGCCGTTCATATCAGTAATATTATTCTGATCATTGCTTTGTAATTTTTCCAGATTTTCTTTCATCTTTTCAACGATTTTTTGTGAATCGTCGTCACCAATTTCCTTCAGTTTGTCGATTACTCTTTTTTGCCTCTCTTCGGGGTGATTCTGTGAAATTTTTTTCTTTCCTTCGATCCTTGTGATTTCGATTTTAAATCCCACTATACCGTTTATCAATCCGTCAAAATAACTTTGCTTCAATTGATCAGTACTGTATGAACTCTCATCACTCTCAAAATACTTTACAAGATCTTTGACTAATTTGATTTTCTTCTCTTTCGAGTTTACAATTTCTATGTTTCCGTATATATGAACTGAAATGTAACTCCATGTCGGTACTGTCTGATTCGATTCATACCATGTCGGTGATATGTATTTATGAGCTCCGGGAAAAATCACAAGAACTTCTTTGTCAATATTTTTCCACTGCTGATTGGCTTTTGCAAAGTGTCCGTACAAAAAACCTTTGCTGCCTTCACCGCTTTCAAACAAAACAGGAATGTGAGTAGCATTTATTTTTCCTTCATTGTTCGAGATCAGTATTGCAAAACTGTTTTCATTAATAAAATTTCTGATCTCATCAGGATCGTTCATCTTAAAATATCCGGGAGTATACATACTAATATTGATTTTTTTCGGAAATTACAAGGACTCCGGTGCCTTCCTTGTTATCGGTGTGAACATCAAGCCACATTAAAATCAAAACAAACCAAAGAGTGAATAAATAATACAATGGAAGCAGCAGTATCAAAAATTTTGAATAACCTGCCATTAAGATCGGATACTTGATTCCGAATCTCCAGGAGATCGTGCCGTATTTTCCGTAAGCGTATGAAAAGTCAGTTACCTTCAGGCCGGCTCTGTTCAGTTTACCTGTAATATCTTCTTTAGAATAACCTATCCGTGCATGCTCTTCGATAAAACTTTCATCATCTTCAGAATGCGCATCACTTCCGCCAAGATTTGAAGGAGTGTTTACTAAAAGTTTTCCGCCGGGCTTTAAGGCATTTGAGAAATTTTTAAAAACAAGTTCATCTTCAAAAATATGCTCCATCACATCTACGCATAAAATAAATTCAAACTTATTCTTGAATTCAATTTTCGTAAGATCTGCAATTTCAAATTTTACATTTCCATATTGACATTTCGAAAAAAAATATCTGCAGTCTTCAACCTGCTCATCTTTGACATCGACGGCAAGAATTTCCGAACCGGGAAATCTTTTTGCCATGAAATAAGTGTACTGGCCGAAACCCATCCCGGCATCAAAAATATCCATTTTTGTGTTTTCAGGATATAGCTTTCTGATTTTCTTTCTCACATGCCATGACCGCAGGAACATGAGGTCAAGCAGCCAATAAAATATCTTCCGGAGAAAGGTATTCTTTGAAACCGCATCACCGAAAACTTTTTTTACTGAATCGTATTTCAAATTAATAATTAGATTTTAAATTATTTGCCGGCAGTATTTACCAATGAATTTATTGAGTCAATAAATTTTTCCCATGAATATTTTTCCTTCTCCAGACCTGTATTCAAAGAAAATTTCTCTTCAAGATTGTCCTCATAAAATTTTATAACAGCTTCCGACAGCGCTTTGGAATTTCCGGGTTCTACTGTAAATCCTGTTTTATTGTCCAGCACAACTTCGGAAAGTCCCCCTACATCTGAAGCAATAACAGGTTTGTTATAAAAATAAGCTATCTGAGTAATTCCGCTTTGGGTTGCGTCAATGTATGGAAGCACCACACAATCTGCCGCGCAAAAAAAATATTTTACCTGTTCATTCGGGACATAATCAGAAAAAAGAAAAATATCTTTTTCAAGTTTCAGTTTTTGAATGTGATCTTTTGTAATGGATTCATCTTCATAAAATTCACCGACAATCAGCAGCTTCACTTTAATCTTTTCAAGGATCCGCGGCATTGCATCAATAAGAAAATTCAATCCTTTGTACTTCCTTATGAAACCAAAGAACAGAATCACCTTTTCATTTTCAAGATCGATATTAAATTCATTTTTTATAAATTCCCTTGACTCTTTTTTTCCGGAAGCTTTCCCGAAAATATTATAGACAGGATGAGGACTGAATAAATATGATTTTCCGTTAATATATTTTTTTAGATCTTCTTCCACACTTTTCGAATGAATTATAAAAAAATCACCGGCTTTAAAAATAAGTTTGATGAGAAAGTTATCTCCGAACCTGTGTTCATGAGGAATGACATTATCACAAATGAACAGAACTTTACAGCCGGATTTTTTTTTAACATATTTGCAAATTGTGTAAAATGCCGGCGCAAAGAATGGGATCCAGAATCTTAAGATCAAAAGATCCGGCTTTTTCGTTGCAATGTCCTTTGCTGTCCTGTACCAGTTAAACGGATTTATTGAATCGATTGCCTGAGTGTTCGGAATTTCCTTTTTTATAATATTCACTCCGCTGGTATCTTCCTGACTTTTGCCGGGAAAGAAAAGCTTTGGATACTGCCTCTTAAAAGAATAGATCTCAACTTCATTATTTTCCGAAAGATAATTCGCCAGTATACCATTCAGCTGAGCCATAGCACCTCTCATGGGAAATGCCGTTCCGATAATAATTATCTTCATATTATTTTTAAAAGGAAAATCCGATAAATATAAAAGTATTAAGTTTTAATTGTAATACATTTTTGATTAAAATTGTCGGAAGAAGCAGGTCCTTCCAGAACGTTTGAAATTGAAATCTTATTTTTTAACGCAGAAAACGCAAAGTTTCCGCAAAGTTCGCTGAGATTAATTTTTTTTGAAAAATGACATTTATATACTTTCCTTTGCGTTCTTTGCTCATTCTTTGTTATCATTGTGATAAATAAAAAATTGAGAGTCACTTTTAATTCTTGTTAACATTTTTCATTTTTGAATATCGAAACTAACAAATTTGAAAGTAGAAAATTATTTTGGGTAGAACTGGGAGAGGTTTCTTGTAAAGATCATTTAGAATTTATTTCAATTGATTACTTTAAAAATTTAAAGAAATTCTAATCAGGAAATGAAATTATTTTAAAAAATTTATATTAAAAATAGTGATTCTATTATTGTAACTATGATTAATCTCAGAAAAGACGTTTACAAAAAACTTAAACGTATTTAGAAGTATTATCAGATCAGACTTTAAACTTCATCTCCCGAAATCATCTTCAATCCTTCTTATATCATTTTCATCCGATGGATTATCCGGAAAAGAGTGTATCCATATCTCGGCTACAATTCCCCAGTCATCCATACCAACGAGTCTGTGTCTTGTGCCGAGCTCCATTTCAATAATATCATGAATATTGTAAACATCCATCTCATCCGGCTGCTTGTCCGTCGGGCTTGTAAAAATTCCCACCGGACCTTTTACGACTCTCCATAGTTCAGATCTTCGCTCATGCACTTGCCATGATAATTTTTTACAGGGTTCGACAATAAGAATTTTAGGGCTTAAATTTAAATTGGTTTTTTCAAATGGCAGTTTCACACCTTCGAAATAAATTGAAAGAAATTTTTCTAAACTCTCTTTATCAATTTCAAAAAATCCTCCCCAGGGTCTTTTGAAATCCTCACCTGAGATCTTAATATCTTTATTTTCAAGCTCATTTCGTATCTGAGATGAAATTTGTTCTTTTGTTGTCATTGATTATTTATTAATAAGATAAAATGTTTAAATATACTTAAGTTAACCACTTCGTTCCTGGAATTGTTATTCTTGCACGAATTTCACGGATTAACACAAATTTATTAGAACAATTATCAGAAATTCTTTTTATTAAAATTCGTGAAAATTCGTGTTATTAGTGGCGAATCTTTTGATCTTGGTCTTAAGATGGCAAATTGAGAAATTTAAATAATTCTAAGAACTTTCTCTGCAATTGTATCTCCGATCGAAAGACAGGAAGTAGCTGCCGGCGAAGGCGCATTGCAGATGTTTATGACCTTTTCATTTTCAATGATCAGAAAATCGTCAATTAATTTACCTTTGCTGTCGCATGCCTGCGCTCTGACACCTGAACCTCCTTCTACAACGTCTTCAGATCTTATAGATGGAATAAGTCTCTGAAGAGATTTTACAAATTCATTTTTTGAAAATGACCGGTACATTTCATAAAAACCTGTCTTCCAGTATTTTGCCGCTACTTTACGGAATCCTTTATAGCTCAGCGTATCGACCAGTTCGCTTAAATCAAAATCAGTTTTTTTATATCCTTCTTTTCTTAATGCCAGAACTGCATTCGGACCGGCTTCGATCATTCCGTCGATCCTTTTTGTGAAATGAACTCCGAGAAAAGGAAACTCCGGATCAGGAACAGGGTAAATTAAATTCTTCACTAAATGTTTGGCTGAATCCCTGAGTTTGTAATATTCACCTCTGAATGGAATGATCCGGAAATCGGTTTTAGTGTTGGTCATTTCAGCGATCTTATCTGAATAAAGACCTGCGCAGCTGATGACAACTTTCGAAACATAATTTTCTTTAGGTGTTTTAACATTAATTTCATTTCCATCAATTTTTATATCAAGTACTTCTTCACCGAAATTTATTTCAGCGCCTTTATTTTTAATAAGCTCAGCAATTTTTTTTGAAACAAGTTTATAATCCACGATACCTGTCTGCGGAACGAAGATCCCTTTTATTCCGGTGGCATGAGGTTCAAACTCTTTAATTTCTTCTTTTGAAATTATCTTTGTTCCCGAAAGTCCGTTTGCATTTCCTCTGTCAAACAGCGTTTGCAAAGAAGTCAGTTCTTTTTCTTCAGTCGCAACAATAATCTTTCCACAAATGTCATAAGTGATTTTGTTTTCATCACAAAAATCTAGAAGCATTTTGTAACCGGTGATGCAGTTTATCGCTTTCAGACTTCCGGGTTTGTAATAAATTCCGGAGTGGATCACGCCGCTGTTGTGTCCAGTCTGATGAAATGCAACAGTATTTTCCTTTTCTAATATGCAGATCTGAAGAGATGAGTTTTTTTCCAGAAGTTTATAAGCTGCGCTGAGTCCTATAATGCCTGCGCCAATTATTATAATGTCGTAATTTTTCAAATAAAAATTTTTTGTAAAATACGAAACCTGATTATAAAATTCGTGAATAAAATCTTTTTTTGAAATTCATTTCATAGATTCTCAAACATTTTTATATTTAATTAAAAAAATGAAATACAGAATCTTTATTGAGCAGGATGAAGACGGGATGTTTGTCGCGGAAGTTCCTTCTCTTTCGGGCTGCATTTCCCAGGGAAATACAAGAACTGAAGTTTTGCTGAATATAAAGGAAGCAATGGAAGGATACATTGAAAGCTTAAAAAATCATAATGAACCGATTCCCCCGCCTATAAGTGAAGAAATTATTGAAGTATAACTTTTGAGCAAACTTCCGGTAGTTTCAATTCTGGCAAAATCAGGTTATGAAACAGAACATCAGAAATGTATTCTTAAATAATTACTCCCCCGCATCCAAAATTCAATTTTTATAAAGCCCCGAATTGAGTATTTTTACAAATCAAATAATTTTAACGGAGAAAAATTTAAAATGGCGGAAAAATTTAACAATCTTATTAACGGCGAATGGAAAGATTCGAAAAGCGGAAACACTTTTGAAAACAGAAATCCGGCAATGTGGAATGAAGATCTCATCGGCATTTTCCCTTCCTCGGATAAAGAAGATGTAAATGAAGCAGTTGCTGCAGCGAAAGCAGCTTATGAAAAATGGCGTTTGGTTCCTGCGCCGAAGCGCGGTGATATTTTGAAAGTTGTCGGAGATAAAATGCTGGAAAGAAAAGATGAGATTGCTCATGAGATGACACGTGAAATGGGAAAAGTTTTCGCTGAAACAAAAGGCGATGTTCAGGAAGGAATTGATACTGCTTATTATGCCGCTTCAGAAGGCAGAAGACTTTTCGGCTTTAACGCTCCGAGCGAACTTCCGAATAAGATGAATTTAAGTTTCAGAGTGCCGATAGGTGTCGGCGGATTTATTACTCCGTGGAATTTCCCAATGGCAATACCAACATGGAAAATGTTTCCTGCGCTTGTTTGCGGAAATACATGTGTATTCAAACCGGCTGAACTGACTCCGAAAACTGCTACGACTCTTGTAGAAATTATAGATTCAGCAATGAAAGAAGTTCTCGGCAAAGATTACATTCCCGGCGTGATAAATATTGTCCATGGAAAAGGAAGGATCGTCGGAGAAGCGATAATCTCGCATCCGGATGTTGATCTGATCTCATTTACAGGTTCTACTCAGGTGGGAAAAAGAATCAATGAAGTTGCAGGCGGTGCGCTGAAAAGAGTTTCACTCGAGCTCGGCGGGAAGAATGCGCAGATAGTTATGAATGATGCTGGTCAGGAACTTGCGCTGGAAGCGGTTTTGTGGGGAGCATTCGGAACGACGGGACAGAGATGTACGGCGACTTCGAGACTTATTCTGCATAAAGATATTTATGATGAATTCATTGCTAAATTAGTTGAAAGAGTGAATAAGTTAAAACTCGGTTACGGAAATGACAAAGGCATCGACGTCGGTCCTTGTGTCAGCGAAGCTCAGAGAGAAACAGTTAACTCTTATGTTCAGATCGGAAAGAATGAAGACAAAGCGAAATTAGCAGCCGGAGGAGATTATGCAAAAGACGGAGAACTTTCAAAAGGATGGTTTTACAAGCCGACAATTTTCACGGATGTAAAACCGGGAATGCGCATTGAACAGGAAGAAATTTTCGGACCTGTGCTTTCTGTGATTAAGTGCAATGATCTGACAGATGCAATAAATATTCTTAACGGAACGGTTTACGGATTGTCTTCAAGTATTTTTACAAAAAATGTGAATGATGCATTCGTTGCCATCAGAGATATAAAAGCCGGAATTACTTATGTTAATGGCGCAACGATCGGCGCGGAAGCTCACATGCCATTTGGCGGAGTGAAGCAGACTGGAAACGGACATCGCGAAGGCGGATGGACGGTTTATGATTTTTATACTGAGTGGAAGGCTGTGTATATTGATTATTCGGGTAAACTTCAGAGAGCACAGATAGATAATTATTAATATTGAATTACAAAACCCCTCCCAAACCATCCCCTTTCACAAAGGGCAGAGCAGGGTGGGGTTGAATTTAACAAAGTTTATTTTTTTAATTTTAAATAAACGAAATACATAATATTTATTTCTTCAAGTGATTTTAATGTCTTACACATAAAATTATATTGAATCCGACCAATCTCATTAATAGCTTAATTTAATTTAAAGCTATAAATTATGAGAATTATTAGAAATATAAGAGTGACCTTAGCAATATTATTTTTAAGTTCTTTTTACAGTTGCGATAAGGAAGAAAATTCTGAAGCAATTGATGTTAAAAAAGAAATTTCTGAAAGGAATGAAGTTCAACATAAAAACGAAACTTCATCAGAAAAGTCGGATCTTCTTACAATTACATCAAACGAAATAAAGCTTCACATCGGAGATTCGCTTAATATAAAAGGAGTACCTGCCGATATTTATCTGACTGATAAAGTTGCATATCTGAATTTTGAAAATAAATTTCCGAAACATGTATTCAGCTGTGTGATATTTGAAAATAAATTTAATGAATTTGGTGATCTGTCAAAGTTTAAAAATAAAAATGTAATAGTTACGGGTAAGGTTACAACCTATAAGAATAAACCGCAGGTTGTTTTAAATTCAAAAGATCAAATAAAAATACTTTATAATGAATAAGAAATCTGGTTACGTTGCAATTTTCGGAAAGCCGAATGCCGGCAAATCCACTCTGATCAACAGACTTTTGAATTTTGATCTGTCAATAGTTAACAGAAAAGTACAGACTACACGAAATAAAATTCTGGGAATACTGAGTGAAGATAATTATCAGATCGTGTTTCTTGATACTCCGGGAATACTTGCTCCGACTTACGAACTTCAGACTTTTATGTTGAATGAAATAAAATCTTCACTTGATGAAGCTGATGTTATCGTTCATATCATAGATGTTTTGAATATAAATTATGATGAACTGAAAGAAGTGGAAGAGAATTTCAAAGAGCTACTGATCAATAAAAAAAGGATCATAGTACTCAACAAAATAGATCTCATCAAAAAAAGTGAGGTTCTTCCTGTCATAGCGAAATTATCAGAGCTTTTTAAATATGAAGATATAATTCCTGTTTCTGCGGAGAATAATGAGAATGTTGATGAGTTGAAAAATTTAATTGTAAAGTACTTGCCTGAGGGAGAATTTTTTTATGACAATGAAACGCTAACAGACAAACCGGAGAAGTTTTTTGTCAGCGAGATAATCCGTGAAAAGATCTTAAATTTTTATCATGAGGAAATACCTTACAGCGTTTTTGTTGATATAATTGAGTTCAAGGAAAGAAGAGAAGATCTCACATATATAAATGCTGAAATAGTTCTCGAGCGTGAATCTCAGAAAATAATTGTGATCGGAAAGAAAGGTGAAGGTTTGAAACGTCTGGGTGAAAAAGCACGAAAGGATATTGAAAAATTTTTAAACAGAAAAGTTTATCTTGAATTGTTTGTAAAAGTGAGAAAGGACTGGAGGAATAATGCAAAATTTATCAAAGATAAATACAATTAAAAAATATCATCTGTAACCTGTTTTAAAACTTCTCTGTTTTGAGAAAAGAACTGCCTTGTAAGAAAAATCATTTTTAAAAATAACCGGTTTCACAAATTCATCCACTGTAAAGTAAGTAAGATATTTTCTGACACTCCAATCAAACTGAACACTCCCGGATTTGAATTCATTTCTTGATAAATAATTAAAACGTGACTCTCTTTCGCCCGTTACAATATAAAAACTCATAACAGGGCTAATGCTTTTAAACTCCAGTACAAAAATCCCTGCGCCGGTTCCGGTCGAATAAGAAAATCTTGCATTACCGTCCACAGCTAGAGAATTATCAGAAGGTGTCTGGATTTCCGGCGGGAATTCGGAAGCAATTCTTACAACAGCTCCGGGGGAAACGTATGAATAATTAACGAAACCCGAGCCGTCAGCCGAGTTTGAATACCCTCTGACCTGAATTTTAAAAGTTTCTTTGATACCGTCCGGGACAGGAATTACAAACTGTTTGTCCCTGCTTTTATTTTCATAAAACCGGATCCCTGAATTTCTGCCATAGTTAAATAAATTAGTTGAAAGAGAGAATCCTTTATTTTCATAAGTATCTTCCGGAAAATATACTGACACATCAGAAGTTTTTAAAACACTTCCGGGTTTGGAATTAATTTTTACAACAGGGGATATGTTATTTTTGAAAAAAGTTACATCTTTATATTTTATAGTCTGATATCCCGAATCATTTTTTAAAACATATACAATTTTTCCTTTCAGATTATTCTGATACATAGGCCAGCTTAACTTTAAAATCTGCAGACTGTCACTTTCATTTGCAATGACTTCATTATTTACATAAATATCCTGACTGATGAATTTGATCAGTGAAGTATAACCTTTTGGAATTTTAGGAAATGTAATTTTCGCATTTACAGTATTTACATATTCATCCGAGAGTGCTCCGAAAAAAATCAATTCCGGTTGTGAAATACTCAGTTCTTTATAAATTACCGCAGTAGAAGAATATCTGTCTGCGACTGTAACATCATAAGGAGTCGGAACATTAACAATATTAAATTTACCCGTCACATCTGTCTGAGTTTCAGCATCACCTATGATCACTTTTAAATAAGGCACGGGAAATCCTCTTTCATCAATAACTTTACCGCTGACAAAAGCAGTTCTTTCATTTGGATATCCGTTTTTATCTGACGTAAAATCATACTTGCCAAATGAAAACGAATTAATGCCGGTGCAGAATGTAAAAATTATTAAAGTAATGGTATAAACAGCTTTCATAAAGGATTTATAGGAAGTCAGTTTTAAGTTATGTCAAAATAAGATTTTAATTTTAGAAAATAACTATGATTAAGTATGCAGTTTAAATAGCATTTACCACAACCCTCCAACATAAAGAAAAAGTATGCCACGAATTTCACTAATATTCACTAATTTTAAAAAAGGGTTGCTCTAATAAATATTCAATTAAATTCGTGTTAATTCGCGGAATTAGTAGTTATTCTTTTGATCTTATTTTTAAAACGGTCAACTTAAGTAATTAAATTGAATTATCAGAATTGCTATTTAATTAGGTGATCATAATTCATAAATTAAGTTCTTTAAAAATAAATAGATTATTCATGTGCGGAATTTTCGGAGTATTGAATTTTGACGAAGCGAATATTGAATTTAATTCTCTGCAGGCAGCAGTAAATATTATTAAACACAGAGGTCCTGATGACGAAGGCTATTCTCTTTTTAATACATTCAAAAAAACTTACGGTGAAAGATACGGCGAAACTTCGGCAATAAAAAAAGGTGAACACATACTTTCAGGATCTTCCTCAGAGACATTTAACCTGGCGCTGGGATTCAGAAGACTTTCGATATTAGACCTTTCGGTAAACGGGCATCAGCCGTTTTTTAATTCGGAAAAAAATATCTGCATAATTTTTAACGGTGAAGTTTATAATTACATTGAGATCAGGGAAGAGCTTTCGGCCAAAGGTTATAAATTTCATACCGGAACAGATACTGAAGTAATAATGAATGCTTACACAGAATGGGGAGAGGATTGCCTTAGCAGATTTAACGGGATGTGGGGAATTGCAATTTATGATATGAGAAAAAATATTTTATTTTGCACACGCGACAGATTCGGAGTGAAGCCATTTTATTATTACAAAGATGATAAAGTATTTGTGTTTGCTTCAGAGTTGAAATCCATAATCGAATATTTTAAAAGAGATAATTCATTTAAAAAAGATTTAAACAAAGAGATTGTTTATGATTATTTTGTTAACAATTTCGTTGATCACACCGAAAACACATTTATAAAAAACATAAAGCATCTTCCGCCTTCGCATTTTATAAAAATTCAGGGGAAAGAATTTAATCTGAAAAAATATTTTTCACTGGAGGCTAACAGTGACTTTGGAGTTTATGAAAATAAAAAATTTGAAAAGATAAAAAATACGTTTACTGAATTAATAAATGATTCCGTTAAATTACGATTAAGATCTGATGTTCCGGTGGGAACCTGTCTGAGCGGAGGACTGGATTCATCGACAGTGGTTACGATCATCAATGATATTAACAGTAAAAATCCGGAGCTGACTGAAAAGCAGAATACCTTTTCCGCAGTTTATGATGATGCTTCTATCGATGAAAGGAAATTCATTGAAGAAATTGTAAAACAAACGAAAAGCAATTCTCATTATACATTTCCCGACAAAGCTGACTTTCTGAATGATGTTGAAGATTTTATTTTTCAGCTTGATGAACCTATAGGCGGAACATCACCTTACGCTCAATGGAATGTGATGAAGCTTGCCCGGGAAAACAATGTTACTGTATTACTTGACGGGCAGGGAGCGGATGAATCACTTGGAGGATATGAAGTTTACTTCGGATTTCTTTATGCCAATTTGCTGAAGCAGGGAAACTATACGGGGCTGTTTTCTGAGCTGACGAAAAATTTCAAAAAAGGGATAGAAATATCAATCAGAGGAATGAAGTATTATGCAAATCTGAAA
>DAIPYE010000048.1:0-6571 GCA_036782915.1 Bacteroidota bacterium
TGCTTAATTTCTTACTTTTAGATAAAACTCAAAATTGTTTTGGACGCTACTGAAAAAACCATGATAATTTTATGCATTTATATAGTGAATTTTAGAAATGGAAATCATATCTTAATCTAATCCCCAAAAATTAAAAATTAAATTAAATAAAATAATGAGAAAAATAACATTCTCCTTACTTATGTTTGTATTCATTACAGCATTAAGTTCAAAAGTCATTATTGCAGGTGACAGAAATATGCTGACAGAAAGATTTACAAGTTCTACCTGTCCGCCCTGCGCTACTTACAATCCAACTCTTGAAGCATTTTTAAATGCATCAAATCCCGATAAAGTAACCAATATAAGTTATCATATGAACTGGCCTTCACCCGGAAATGATCCGATGTACTGGATTAATACTGTAGACAACAATGCCAGAAGAACTGTATATGGAGTTAATTCAATTCCCGACTGGTTCTTTGACGGTATATTGAATGTAGCGCCAAACGGAGGTCAGGGACCATTACAGTCAGCTTTTAATCAAAGAACAGACTTATTAAGTCCGGTATCGATTGTTGTTCTGGAAACTATAAACGGAACAAGTGTAAATGTAAAAGTGGATGTTTATTGTGAAGGATTAATTTCAAACCCAAATGTTACAATCCACGTTTCTGCTGTCGAAAAAGTAGTTTACTATAATGGCACAAATGGCGAATCATCATTCACTTATGTAATGAGAAAAATGTATCCTACTGCCAGCGGAACTCCGGTCACATTACTTCCGGGAAAGAAAGTAAGTCTGGAATTTAATTATGATATGGAAAGCGGCTGGAATCCAACGCTTATTCAAAACTTAGTTTTTGTACAGGGAAATGACAGGGAAGTTTTAAATTCGGCTTTAGCTACAAGAAATTTTAATTTAGTTTCTAGTCCGTCAGTTAAAGTTGTAAATCAGGGACAAAGCGGAAACGGCATATTTAAAGCAATCATTCCGGCTGTGGTAAGCGGTTTTAATTCACCGGTATCTTTTACATATGATGTACAACCGGCAAATGCAGGTATAACAGCAACTTTTCCAAACGGAAATACAATCAGTAATTTTCCGGATTCTTTAACAGTTAATGTATCATCTACGGCAAGCGTACCGGCAGGTGAATATAAAATTGTATTTACAGGAACAAGTGCAAACGGAGCTGTTCATAAAACGTTTGTGAATTATCTTGTGGGCAATGCATATATAACTGTTGGTAATAACAGACCTACTCTGAATTATAAAGTTGATGGTGTTAATTTTAATTCTGTCAGAGCATTTTCGTGGAATTTAAATTCAAATCATACACTTGAAGCAATTTCTCCTCAGACTTATGGAAATGTCAGAAATATATTTACTAACTGGAGCAACGGAGGCAGTCAGATTCAGACTATCACAACCGGATCTGTAATAAATGATTACACAGCTTTTTTCTCTACTCAATTCAGAATGTTAGGCGTAACTTCTCCGACAGGACTTCCGGTTACAATTTCAAATTCAGGAAGTTATCTGGATTCAGGTTCTGTACAAAATATTACTCTTTCATCTTATCAGGTTCAGCACAATGGCAAAACATATTATTTCAGAAGCTGGGAAGGATCAGGTGCGGGATCTTATACCGGATCAAATCAAACTGCAACTATAAATATTCAGGGATTTATCGGACAAAAGGCTATTTTTGATACTGTTAATGTTGGAATTTCAAATTATAATTCTTCAGTTCCGGATAAATTCGCGCTTTATCAGAATTTTCCAAATCCATTTAACCCGACGACCAATATTAAATTTGATATTTCGAAATCATCTGCTACTTCACTGGTGATTTATGATATGCTTGGAAAAGAAGTTTCCACTCTTGTAAATCAAGTCCTTACACCTGGAAGTTATCAATATACTTTTAATGCAGTAAATTTCCCGAGCGGAATATTTTATTACAAAATTAAAACTGACGGATTTACAGATATCAGAAAGATGATCCTTTTGAAATAATTTTTGAAATTTTTAAAATAATTCAGTCCCGCAAAGTTTAAATATTTTGCGGGATTTTTTTTGATAATTTTGAACTGTTTATTGAATTCAATAAAGATTGCATTATTAATTTAATGCGATTTTACATTGTTTTGGCAGTTTTATATAATTTTTCAAAAATCTTCATTCCTACATATAATCTGATTTTAATTTGAAAAGGAATTATTTTCCATATAATTTTATGAAAATAAATTTAAATACTTTCATGAAAAACTTAATTACTCTTTTTTTAATTTTTATTTCACTGAATAGTTCATTTAGTCAGTGGACACAACAGACAGCTCCGACAGGAACATTTAATCTTTTTTCGTTTTCATTCCCTTCGGTAAATACAGGTTTTGCGGTGGGTTACGGAAATACAATGATCAAAACCACTAACAGCGGGAATAACTGGTTCAATATTTCTATCTTTCCAAACACAGCACAGGATCTGAATTCTGTCTGGTTCATAAATGAAAATACCGGATGGATGTGCTCGACAAATGATACTTTGTACCACACTACAAATTCAGCTCAGACATGGACACCTCAGATTAAACTGGCAAGCAACGGTCAGAAAATATTTTTCATTGATTCAAACACAGGATGGATACTTGCGCAGCCAAGACTATATAAAACAATCAATTCAGGAGTTAGCTGGACCGTTATTAATTCACAGATGGGACAGTATTTTACTTTTATTAACAGCAATACGGGATGGATGTCATCTTATCCCGGAGGCGGCTCTATAATTCATAAAACTACAGACGGCGGTGTTACATATTCTCCGCAATATACAACAACAAATTTCCGCGTGATCTATTGTCTGGATTTTATAAACGAAAATACCGGCTGGGCTGCAGGATACAGAGAACATATTTTAAAGACAACAGATGGGGGCGTGAACTGGGTGCAGCAAAGGGATATGAATAATTCAGCGGGATTTTATTCAATTAAATTTTTAAATGAAAATACCGGATGGGTAATAGGCGATCCGGGTGTTTCTGTTTATACATTGAACGGTGGAAAATCCTGGAATCAGATATTCCTTCCAGCAGGAAGAGGAAACATACAATTTTTAAATTCAAATACCGGCTGGGTAATCGGAAGTAAAATATTTAAAACTACAACATCAGGTTTTGTTTACAGAAATCTTCAACTGACTGCATTACTAGAAGGATTTTATAACGGAGTGAATAATCTTATGATCAGTGATACTACTTCGGTTTATTTAAAAAATTCTGTTTCGCCTTATGAAAATATTGACTCATGCAAATCTGTTATCACTGCAAACGGATCGGGAAGTGTCAGCTTTTTAAATGCTGTAAATGGCAGTAATTATTATTTAGTTATAAAACACAGAAATTCGATTGAAACCTGGAGCTCAACACCGCAGAGTTTCGTGAATAATTCTTTAAACTTTGATCTTTCAAACAACCAGTCGCAAGCTTTCGGTAATAACTTAAAACAGGTAAATTATTCTTTACCCAGATTTGGATTGTTTAGCGGAGATATTGATCAGGATGGAACAATTGACGGATCGGATTTGAATCTTGCCGAGAACAGCGTTGCATCTGCATTATCAGGTTATATAACGGCTGATGTTACGGGAGATAATTTTGCTGACGGTTCAGATATTAGTATTGTTGAGAATAATACTTTAAATGGAGTGAGCGTAGTTTCTCCGTGAATGAAATGATTTTGTAAATTTGAATTTAGATTAATGACAGGAAATTTCTAAAATCCGGGGATCTTTTTCTTTCTATGGTTTTAGTTTAATAATATGTTTACTATATTAATATTAAATTAAACTAAATTTTACTAAAGAGGATGAAAAAAATATTGTTGCAGCTTTTGCTTGTAGTTTCAATCACTGATCTGTCACATTCACAATTACAAACCTTTTTTTCTGCAATCGGAGATTACGGACTTTCAGGTACAAATGAATTAAGAGTTGCAAATTTTGTAAAAAGTGTGAATCCTGATTTTATAATTACTCTTGGAGATAACAATTACGATCTGGGTGAAGCATCAACAATAGATCCGAATATCGGACAATATTATCATCAGTATATTCATCCTTATACCGGAAGTTATGGTGCAGGCAGCGCATTCAACAGATTTTTTCCCTCAATGGGAAATCATGACTGGTACACTGCAAGCGGCGCGGCTTACTTAAATTATTTTACACTTCCGGGAAATGAAAGATATTATGATTTTGTAAAAGGTAACGTACATTTCTTTGTTCTTGACAGCGATCCGAATGAACCTGATGGCATAGACAGCAGTTCAGTTCAGGCTCAGTGGCTGAAACAGAAACTTTCGGAATCCTCAGAAACTTTTAATATTGTTTATTTTCATCATCCTCCTTACTCATCCGGTCCGCACGGATCTGATATTAATCTGCAATGGCCTTTTAGAAAGTGGGGCGCAACAACTGTACTTTGCGGACATGACCATACATATGAAAGACTTTTTGTTGACAGTCTTACATATTTTGTAAACGGACTTGGAGGTCATAGTCTTTATTCACTTAATGCTCCTGTACCGGGTAGTTTAGTGCGTTATAACAGTAATTACGGAGCAATGTTCATTTATTCTTTTAGTGACAGCATCGTGTTTACCTTTTACAATATTGCGCTAACTCAGATAGATTATTTTACAATATTTCCTGCAGTTAAGAAACTTTATTTAAATTCACTCATAGAAGGATTTTATAATCAGGATGAAAATGCAATGATAAGTGATACAGTTAAAGTTTTGCTAAGGAATTTTACGTCTCCTTATTTAGTTGCTGATTCTTCAAAAGGTTATTTAAATTCCGATGGTTCAGTATTGTTGAATTTTTCAAAAGCCAGAAACGCAACCGATTATTACATTGTATTAAAACACAGAAATTCGATAGAAACCTGGAGTAATTCCGGATATCAATTCATTCTTAATTCACTTAATTATGATTTCACCGGCTCTTCTGCTTCAGCATACGGAAACAATCTTGTTATGAAAGGAAATAAATATTGTATATACAGCGGTGATGTGAATCAGGATGGTTTGGTTGAAAGCTTTGATGTTAGTTCAGTTGAAAATGCAGTTTCTAATTCCTTGACAGGATATTTAAATACAGATTTAAACGGAGACGAATTTTCAGATGCAGCAGATTTAAGCATTGTAGATAATAATAAAACAAATTCCGTTGCAGTAATAGCGCCTTAATTATCACTCGCTGAAATATATGTAAAGACATGTTTTCACTTTTATTGAAATTTCTCACTCACTAATTACAAAGTTTTAAAGATCAGCCAATGTTGTTCAATTCATTTTCCAATTTGAATATTCTACTTTCTGATTTACAAATCAAATTGCATTAAAAATGAAAATATTACTAATAATAGTACTGATATTTTTATCATTCCTGAATAATATTCGCGCTCAATCAGTTTTGAATGCAAAAATTCTCACTCAGTCAGATTTAACTGAAGCAGTTGTTTATTCACAATTGCCGAGAAACCTGCAATTCTATGCCAGAGATAATAATGATTCTGCAAATGTTACTTTTGCGGGAAAATTAAATACTATAGGATTTGATTCTGTGTATGTTGAAGTTTATAAAAATAATTTACTATGGAAAAGAAATTCAGCTAAGCTAAATTACAACGGGGATTCAGCTCCTTTCAATCTCTCACAAAAAATTCATTCCGAATTATCTGAGTATAAATTTTTACTTTATGTAAAAGAGGCCGCTAATATTAACTCAGTTCTTTTAAAATCTGCCGACAGTATAGTTTGCGGAGACGCATATATTATCAGCGGTCAGTCCAATTCTCACAATACAAATGACACTGCAGTTTATAAAAATGAATTTTGCAGGTCTTTCGGAGTTCAGACTCCGAATGGAAATGCAGATACTTATAATCCTGCCGATACAAACTGGGGACTTTCCAAAGCTGTTTCATTTGAAGGAAATCCATGGACAGGACCCTGTAATGTTGGTGTATGGGGACTATATTTGCAAAAACAAATTACTGACAGTACCGGAATTCCGACCTGTATTATTAATGGAGGAAGAAGAGGAACAACTATAGAGTCGCATCTGAGAAATAATTCAAATCCTGAAGATCTGACATCAAATTACGGAAAGCTTTTGTACAGAGTAAATAAATCCGGTCTATCCGGAAATATTAAAGCGATCTTTTGGTATCAGGGAGAATCCAACGGAGATGCAAGCTGGATGAACTATGAAAGTAATTTCAATAATTTATATTATTCATGGAAAGAAAACTATCCCGGAATTCAAAAAGTATTTTTGTTTCAGGTAAGGCAGGGATGCAACGGAAATCTGAACGGAGGTTTTTTAAGGGAAGTGCAGAGACAATTAACAAATAAATATCAGGATATAGAAATGATATCTACAATGGGAATTCAGTCTCACGGATTCGACCATTGTCATTATGGCTTTTACGGATATCTGGAAATTTCTGTCAATGTTTATAAACAAACGGCAAAATTATTTTATAATTCAAATAATACAAATATTAATCCACCGAATATCAA
>DAIPYE010000048.1:6581-18427 GCA_036782915.1 Bacteroidota bacterium
TATAGCTTCATGGCCGTCTGATACTCTCGGCCAGAGAATGAGAGATTATTTTTATGTTGACGGATATTACGGATATGTAAGCTCAGGTTCAGTTTCAGGCTCTTTGTTAAAACTTCAGCTAATCGGATCCATTAATGCCACTAAACTTTCTTATCTTCCTTCTAAATACAATAATGGCACTTCGGTTACGTATGAAGGACCTTTTCTAAGAAATTCAAAAAGAATTGCTGCGCTTTCTTTCAATGATTTTCCAATAACAAATTACCCGCCTGCTTACTTAAATATAAAATGCTCTCCGGAAGGATTTTTTAATCATTCTCAGAATACGCTCAATATCAGGGATACATTAAAAGTAGTATTAAGAAATAATTTTTCCCCGTTTCTTATCAGAGATTCTGCTAAGTCAGTAATAGATTCATTATCTCTGAGCGGTACTTTCAGTTTCGGTAATATTCCTTCAGGTACATATTATTTAGTTGTAAAAAGCAGAAACGGAATTGAAACATGGAGTAAAAGCGGTGGTGCAGCAGTAAGTTCTGATTCAATCAAAAATTACGATTTCACAGCCGATATCTCAAATGCATTCGGAAATAATCTCTCATTACATAGTGGGAAATATTTTATTTACAGCGGTGATATAAATCAGGACGGTGTAATAGATGCATTTGATTTAAGCGCGATAGAAAACAGTGTTTCCGACTCAGAGACCGGATACACAGCAACAGATTTAACCGGAGATAAATTCGTTGATGCCGGAGACCTTAGTATTGTTGAAAACAATGTCTCAGCAGGAATTAGTATTCTATCTCCTTAATTAAAAACCGGGTTAATGCTAATAATTATTTTCGAGTAAAAAATATTTACAGCTTTTCAAATTTTGCCTGAAAAAATCTGAGATACTTTGGTTCATATACCATTTTCAATCCTCTTACACTGTCTCTGTTAGAAAAAACCGATTCTACAGATTCTGCCACAACATCCATGTGAGCCTGTGTATATACTCTTCTAGGAATCGTAAGTCTTACAAGTTCAAGTCTCGGGTAATAGTTTTCTCCTGTATCCTTGTTTCTTCCTGCTGATACTGCTCCTCTTTCCATACTTCTTACACCTGAATCGATAAAAATTTCAGCTGAAAGTGTCTGAGCAGGAAATTTAGACTGTTCAATATGAGGAAGAAATCTTTTTGCATTAAGAAAAACACCGTGACCGCCGATTGGCATTACAACAGGTACTCCAAAGTCAAAAAGTTTATGTCCCAGATATTCTACCTGTCCGATCCTTGCTCTGATGTGATTGTCATCTACTGATTCTGCAATACCGATTGCCATTGCTTCCATGTCTCTTCCTGCAAGACCGCCATAAGTGTGAAGTCCTTCGTAAACAACTACTAAATTTCTGGCTTCTTCATAAATGGTTTTTGAATTCAGAGCAATGAATCCTCCGATATTCACCAAAGCATCTTTTTTTGCGCTCATAGTTGCTCCATCTGTAAGCGAGCAGATCTCCTTAACTATTTCCGCAATGCTTTTTTTATAATATCCTTTTTCCTTCATTTTAATAAAATAAGCATTCTCGGCAACTCTTGTCATATCATGAATTATTTTTATGCCATGCTTTGAAGCAATTTTCCTCACCTCTTTCAGATTTTCCATTGAGATCGGCTGGCCTCCTGCCATATTCACCGCAGTTGCAATTGAGATATATGGTATTCTTTCGGCACCGACTTTTTTTATAATATCTTCAAGCTTTTGTATATCAACATTCCCTTTAAAAGGAAATTCGTTTTCAGGATCATGAGCTTCTTCTATTATTACGTCTGTAAATGTTCCGCCTGCCAGTTCCTGATGAAGGCGGGTAGTAGTGAAATACATATTCCCGGGAATTACATCACCGTTTTTGATAAGTATTTTTGAAATTATATTTTCAGCTCCTCTTCCCTGGTGAGTCGGAATTAAGTATTTATATCCGTAATATTTTTTTACGGCTTCTTCAAGATGATAAAAATTTTCACTTCCGGCATAAGATTCATCACCGATCATCATGCCAGCCCATTGCCGGTCACTCATAGCAGATGTTCCGCTGTCAGTAAGAAGATCTATATACACATCTTTGGATTTCAGCAGAAAGGTGTTATAACCGGCTTCTTTTATTGCAACTTCTCTTTCAATCCTTGTTGTCATGCTCAGAAGTTCGACCATCTTAATTTTGTATGGCTCAGCCCACGAATGTTTTATAAATTTTGATTCCATATAATTTAATTGTTTAAATTTGTTTGGAATAATTTAAAAAAATCGAATATTAATAAATATGATTTATATCACCTTTCATGATTTCCTCAAATTTTTTGAAATGTATTCCGGAATTAAGAAAATAATCTCTTTGATATATGATAAACTAAATTCTTGTTTTAAACTTAGACACTAAGTTTGATTTCTATTCTTAAGATTTTTTTTTGAATTGTATACAATTTTGCTCAAAGTTAATTTTGTAAGGATTAAAAGTTACAACGTTCAAAGGGGAATAATAATATAGGATAATTAAATATAGTTACTTTTACGAACTTAAATTATCTTGTTATGAAAACAAAAATTCTTTACACAGTTATATTCACAATTCTTTTTTATTTCTCTTTTCTTTCCGGATGCAGTGAAGACAGTTCAGTAAACAACCCAATAACACCTCCGACCACACAGACCGATACTTTGATCGGAACACTTGTATCAACGATCAACTCCATTACAGTAAGTTCTAATGATGAAATTATATTCAGATTCACAGTAAATCCCGGGACAGGATTTACAGATTCCGTAACTCATCTGATAAAAACTGTCAATAATATTGATACAGAGATCGGTCTTCTAAAAGACAATGGTAATCTGCAAAACGGTGATGAGATTGCTCATGATAATGTTTACAGCGGTAAATTTATTTTTAATGAATCATCTGCAGGTGAAATAAAATTTAAGGCAAAAGGAAATATTTCAACTGTTTCAACAGGCTATTCTCAATCTCTGACAATTTCAGTTTACAGTCAGCTTAATTCGCAGGAAATAGGAACTCTCTTTCTGACTCAGGCAAATGCAAAAGTTCAGCTGCAAACATTTCTTGGCGGAAATCCCGGAAACATAGAAAATGCTTCAAATCAATTATCTTCCTGGCTTTTGACACAACCGGGAGTTCAGAGTATTGAAAAGAACGGCAACACGGGAATAATAATTTATTATACCAGCGGTATAACCGGCGGAATTTTGTATTCAGTTGCAAATTCCAGCGGACAGATAACCACTCTTGGCGGAGGGGAAATTTCTGATTCCGTAAGAAGAAACAATATTAAGATCCCATTGCAAAAACAGACCACAGGTATAAATGATTTTTACAAAGAAAGCGAAGTATCTTTTTCAGATAATCCTCCGCTGGATCCGAATATTATCGGAAACAGGAACGTAATGATATATGAACCATTTCAGGCTTCATTTCCAAGTTATCCTGTCGGACCGAAAATTACAGCGCGGTTAAATCAGTCACTATGCAGGGATTATAACGTGACAACATTTTTAAATCAGGAAGCGAATATTGCAGCTCTATCGAATATGACAAGTTACGGATTAGTTTTTATGACAACGCACGGGCTGACTGGAAAAAGAATATTTACCGGAGAAATTGCAGATACAAATGCTCAGATATATAAGACTCAGTACAAGTCTATGATAAAATCAAATAAACTTTCGATATGGAAAAACCTTGTAATTGCTGTGAATGGTACTGTTAATGTTACAGGTGATGTATATGTGGTTACCGATAAATTTATAAGTGAACTTTCAGGCACATTCCCTAATTCTGTAATCGTTAACAATTCATGCGAAAGTTCAATGAATCCAAATCTGGGAAATGCTTTCATTGCAAAAGGTGCTAAAACGTATTTCGGTTACAGCAAGGTAGTACATATAGATTTTGCGGCAATCATTAGTGATTCTATTGCTAAAAGATTGGCTGTTGACGGGAAAACAACCGGAAATACTTTTTTTGCTGCAATTGATCCTCAATCTCCAAATGCAGTTTTCAATAAAATCACTGGATCAAACGATTTGAATTTTTCAACATCACTGGTTAATAAAGACTTTGAACTGGGAAAGATCGAAGGCTGGACAAAATCAGGTGACGGAAGAGTAATAAGCAGACTTGGAACAGTTAATCCTTCACAGGGCAGTTTTATGGGAATAATTTCAACCGGGCTTGGTTATACAACATCCAGCGGTTCCATCTCTCAGTGCATGCTTGTTCAAAACAATCAGTCAACACTTAAATTAAAATGGAATTTTCTTTCAGAGGAATTTCTGGAATTTATTCATTCTCAGTTTCAGGATTATTTAAGAATAACACTTGTGCAGCAAAACGGAACTGAAGTAACTTTGCTTTCAAAAACTATAGACGGAATTGCAACACAGTTCGGCGCTGACACAAATCACGCAGGCCAGTTGATAAGTGTTTCACCTAATATTGTTTTTGATCAGGGCGGAGTTTACATGACCGGCTGGCAGGAATTATCATTTGACATCACGCCTTACAGAGGTCAGACAGTAGTTATAATTTTTAAATGCGGCGATGTAGGCGACAGTATATATGATACTGCAATATTGCTGGATGATATTATAATTCAATAAAATATAGAATATAGTTTCAACATTTCCTGAATAAAATAAAGACCGGGTATCCTGCCCGGTCTTTTTATTTTAAGATGTTAAATCAGATAAAGTTTATTGAAATATGAGTTCTCAAAATATTTCAGATTGAACATTAAATATTAAGGCAAATCGAGGTAGCCCGGGAAGTTTATCTAAATTTTATTTATATCCTTCATTATGAACTGACTTTACAGCTCTTCCGGAAGGATCATTTGCATTTTGAAAAGAAGCATCCCAGGCAAGTGCTTCCGGAGTGCTGCATGCAACTGATTTAACAGAAGGAACGCAGGCCGCCGCAGAATCTGACGGAAAATGTTCACTGAAAATCACTCTGTAACGGTACTCCTCTTTTGACATTGGAGGATGAATAGGAAATCGATATTTAGCATTTGCTAGATCTTCATCACTGACTTCCTTTTCAGCTACTTCTTTTAGAGTGTCTATCCAGCTGTATCCGACACCATCGGAGAATTGTTCTTTCTGACGCCATGCAATACTTTCAGGAAGATAATCTTCAAATGCTTTTCTCAGTATCCATTTTTCTATTTTACCTTTGCCTGCCATTTTGTCTTTAGGATTTAATCTCATGGCAGTATTCATAAATTCTTTGTCTAAAAAAGGTACCCTACCTTCAATTCCCCATGCGGCAAGTGATTTATTAGCGCGAAGACAATCATATAAATGAAGCTTGCTTAGTTTTCTGATAGTTTCTTCATGAAATGCCTGAGGATTTGGAGCTTTGTGAAAATATAAATAACCGCCGAAGATCTCATCAGCTCCTTCTCCTGATAAAACCATTTTAATTCCCATTGATTTAATAACTCTTGCAAGCAAATACATCGGGGTTGACGCCCGGATAGTTGTAACATCATAGGTTTCTAAATGATAGATCACATCATAAATTGCATCGAGTCCTTCCTGAATTGTAAAGTTGATCTCGTGATGAACAGATCCGATATGATCTGCAACCTTTCGAGCTGCGGCAAGATCCGGCGAACCGGTAAGACCAACTGCGAATGAATGCAGCTGCGGATACCATGCCTGAGCCTTGTCGTCGGTTTCAACCCTTTTTGCAGCATACTTTTTTGTGACAGCAGAAATTACTGAAGAATCCAGACCGCCTGAAAGCAGAACTCCATATGGGACATCTGACATTAACTGTCTGTGAACCGACTTTTCAAGAGCTGTCCGTAACTCTTCAATATCAGATTCATTATCTTTTACATTTTCAAAATCAGCCCAGTCATTATTATACCATTTTTTTAATCCAAGTCCCTCTTTACTGTGAATATAATGACCGGGAAGAAATTCTTCATATTTATTACATACACCTTCAAGCGCTTTTAATTCAGATGCCACATAAAAATTTCCTGACTTGTCATGCCCCATATACAAAGGCATGACACCCATGTGATCACGCGCAATGAAGTATGAATTATCGGTTTTGTCATAAAGAGCGAATGCGAAAATTCCGTTGAGTTCATTTATAAAACTAATTCCCTTTTTTCTGTAAAGAGCCAGAATAACTTCGCAGTCGGATTCTGTAAGAAATTCATAATCTCCCACTTCTTTTCGCAGTTCCTGATGATTGTAAATTTCACCGTTAGCAGCCAGCATTAAATTTTTATCTTTACTGAATAACGGCTGTCCGCCGGATTTGGGGTCTACAATAGCAAGACGTTCGTGAGCAAATATTACATTATCATCGCAATAAATTCCAGACCAGTCAGGACCTCGGTGACGGACTTTTTTTGACATCTCAAGTACTGAAGATCTGAGATCTTTTACACTTTTATCTTTGCTGAAAACACATACTATTCCGCACATAACTTTTTAAGTTTTATTTTATTAATAACTGATCTTCGGTAAAACTTTTAATCAGATTTAATATTGTTATTTAAATTTAACCGCAGATAGAGACGCGGTAATAGAGTTGGATGATCAACGCTGATTTAATTCAATTTACTCAATTCACAAAAAAATTACAATTTAATTACAATTGCGGAAGTTTGTTTCTACCAATATCAGTATTTGTATTTTAAACTTACTAAAGAAAAATTGCTTAATTAAATAATTATATCCAGTGTTATCAGATTTTTCATTTATTTAGTATGTATAGTTGATTAAAATTACAAAAATTTAAGCCGGACAACTTTTTTAATTAAATTCAATTTGATATTGATACTTACATTCTATCCTTATATTTTGTATACACTTCCCAATAAATTAATTAATCAAACTAAAAAGGAAAATGAGAATCAACATTTTTACTCTCACTGCATTTTGTCTGTCAGTAGTTTTTATTCTTTCAGGAAAAACAATGGCGCAGGGTTTTAACAGTATTACTACTCCCGACGGAGTAAATATAACTGCTGTCGGAAATTCCGGCAAGATTTACAGATCTGTCAACAGCGGAACAACATGGACGAATTTTATAAACGGAGCATCTAATCTATATTGTGTAACTTCATTGAATAACGATGTATGGATATCTTCGGCAAACGGAAATATTCTTAAAACACAAAAAACAGCTTCACCTGTAATTACATACAATACAGGAAGTACAAATAATTTATATTCAATATCATTTATTGATGCAAATACAGGATTTGTCTGCGGAGACGCGGGAACTGTTTATAAAACAATAAATGGCGGTGTAAACTGGACTTCCAGTAATTCCGGTATTGCCTCTGTAAAATTGAATTCAATTTCATTTGACAATGCTTCTGTCGGAACTGTAGCAGGGAATAACGGAACAATTTATGTTACTTCAGATGGTGGATCAAGCTGGGTTTCTGAAGTATCCGGTTCAAACAAAAATATATTGAAACTGAAATATTTTTCAGGAAATATTATTGCTGTGGGTGAATATGGAACATTACTATCCAACGACGGATCAGGATGGACAAGCATTGATTCCAGAATATTAACTGACATCAGAGGAGTAACAGGAACAAGTATTAACGATGTTCATTTATGCGGCGGCGGCGGATTTATAAGAAACAATAAAAGCGGAAGTTCGAAATTTACAAATTTTGAAGTAAATCCGATGATGGCAAATTTAGTTGATATTTTTTATTATGATGCAAATAACGGATGGGCAGTCAGCAGTTTAAATTCTGTAATCATATATACAACAAATGCCGGAGCAACCTGGAGCATGCCATCCGGAGCGACAATGACAAAAACATGGGTTTCAAAATTAGTTGCAGGCGGAGGAATTGGAAATAATCTCTGTATGCATCCTTTTAACAGAGACGCGATGTTTGTAGTTTACGGAAGCACAGTTTACAGAAGCGGAAACAGAGGAGATAACTGGACAAATATAGCTTCAATAACGGGCGGCGGAAACGCACATTCTTTTTATGTTAGTCCGATTGATACAAATATCTGGCTGACTGCAATAACCGGTTCACCTGATAAAGTCAAAAGAACAACTAATTACGGAGCTACCTGGACTGATGTACTTTCAGCTAATTTCAGTAATTACGGACAGCCATTGGAAATGGACCAGAACAATCCGAATAATTATTATTTTGCTCCTGACGGAGGAGGATTTTACAGGTCAACGGATAATGGAGCTTCCTTTACTGAGATCAGCGGAAATTTCCCTTTCAGAAGTCCGTGTGATATTATTGTTACATGGGACAGCTCAAATGTAATACTGGTCGGTGACGGTGTTACAGGAAGCGGACAGGCAAAAATATTCAAATCCGTGAACGGCGGAGTGAACTGGACTGATATGTATACTGTGGCTTCAAGTGAAACTCCTGCTATATGCAATTCAGTTTTTGAAAGAGGAACATTTTATTCTACAGAGTGGAGTGGAAGTGGATATTATAAGACAACAAATTACGGAGACAACTGGGCATTAACAGGTACAACCGGAAGTTCCGGCTGGGGAACTGATCTATGTCACGAAGATCCTACCCTAGTTCTGAAAGGAACTTACGGATCGCCTACATATCTTACAACAAATTCAGGTTTAACATTTTCATCAACTTCTGTTGGCGGTGGCGCAGGAGCCGGAATCATTGTTCCTGAAAGAGGTTATTTAATTGCAATGCAGGTAAGCGGTTTGTTTAAAATGAATATAGTATATACAGATGCGCCGGTTGTAGCGACTATTGACGTACAGGCTACATCTAACGGATTAACAGGAGTACAGTATTTTCCTGCAGCGACGATCACTCCAACAGGAACAGTAAAAAACAATAATGGTACAGCCAGCGCTACTTTTACAGTAACAAGAAAAATAACTCCCGGAAATTACATCAGCACTAAAACTGTAAACAATTTAGCAGCAAGTGCTTCTGCAAATGTTACTTTTGATAACTGGACATTTAATTCCGGTACTACTTATACTGTAAGTGATTCTGTATACATATTTAATGATGTTGTCCCGGCAAATGATGTATTAACTGGATCTATTACTCCGTATGTAGGTCAGTCTTCCGCTCTCTTAAATGAAGGTTTTTCAGGCGCATTTCCTCCAACAAACTGGACATTTCAATTTTCAGGTACAAATTACTGGAAAAACAATAATTCTGTAAGCAGCTATGGAAGTGGAACCGGATCATCGTACTATAATTTCTGGTCTGCCGGAAGAAATACAGGAAGTCAGTCTTTAATTTCAGCACCATTTAGTGCATCCGTAAACGGAGACTCAATTGCTTACGATTATGCATATTCACCTTATACCGGAAGTACAGATACTTTAATTATCGAAGCTTCAACAAACGGAGGAACTACATATACCGTTCTCGCACAACAAAGAGGAAATACTGCTTTTGCTATCGGTGCAGACAGTTCACTGAATACTGTTGCTGCAAGTGGATCACAATTCACACCTACTTCAGGACAATGGAGAACAAGAAAATTTAAACTTCCTGTTGGATCAAATAAAGTAAGATTCCGCGCTAGAAGCGATTTCGGAAATGACCTGTATGTTGACAGTATCCGGATTTCCAGCGGCAGTCTGTATACTCAGTTTAATGTAAAGCTTGTACCTGAGGGATTATACAACGGAACAAGTAAAATTGTTAAAGATACTGTAAGAATTTATCTGAGAAACAGCAATGCTCCGTTTGCTTTAGTAGATTCTTCCATTACTTTGATTGATGATATTACACTTATTTCACCCTGTGTATTTAAAAATGCTCCGACAGGATCATATTATTTACAGGCGATTCACAGGAATTCTCTTGAAGTATGGAGCAAAACAAACGGAGTAAATATAATTAACGGAGTTTTCGGTAGTTATGATTTTACTTCCGGAGTTAGTCAGACATTCGGAGATAATGCTGTACTTGTAAATACCTCATATTGCATTCCGAGCGGTGATGTAAATCAGGACGGAATTATAGATGCAGGTGATTTAAGTAATGTAGAAAATGATGTTGCACTCTCAAATACCGGATATATTTTAACGGATTTAAACGGAGATGAATTCGCTGATGCAGCTGATCTTTCCATTGTCGAAAATAATGTTATGATCTCTTATAGTGTTGTCAGACCATAAACTTTAAAATAAATATTCTCCAACTGTTGTATTCTTTAACCGGCTGAAAGCATTTTACAATTTGTTTTTCAGCCGGTTTTTTTATTCTAAACATTAAATTCAAATTAATTAATAATCAGCATTGATTTTTCCTTTCATTTTACATTAATTTACAAAGGCAGATCCTGATTCACATCATACAATTAAATAAAATGTTGAAAGTTTTTAAAATAATAATTTTATTCTGGATACTGGTTTTAATTTCAGGTGAAAAGATATATTCCCAGTCTCAGGATGAAATATTGATGAATGGTATTGATTACATATATCATCTAAAATTTGATTCAGCGGAAACAATTTTTAATGACATTATTAAAACTGATCCCGGCAATCCTGCCGGATATTTCTTTCTTACAATGATCGACTGGTGGAGAATTAATTTAAACAAGGAAAATGATTCCTTAGATAAAAAGTTTTTTAAAAATGCCGGTAAAGTAATTGAAATTGCTGATAAAAGAATTGACGTGAACGAAAATGATGATGTGTCAATGTTTTACAAAGGCGGAGCTCTCGGATACAGCGGTCTTGTAAAGAGTCTGCGTGAAAACTGGCTGCAGGCGGCAGAAGACGGAAGGGAAGCATTAAATCTTTTACAGAAAGCAAATGAAATCAATAAAAACAACAAAGATGTAATTTTCGGGGTCGGTCTTTATAACTATTTTGCAGAATATGTTCCGGAAGCTTATCCGGTAGTCAAACCATTAATGTTGATTTTTCCAAAAGGCGATAAACTCAAAGGAATTTCACAGATCAAACAAACTTCACAGGAATCAAAATTTGCAAAGAATGAAGCCAAATATGTTTTGGCTTATCTGAATCTGATCTATGAAAAAAATTATACTGAAGCTGAGTATTATTCAAAAATGCTGAATGAAGAATTTCCCGAGAATCCGGTATTTGAAAAATATCTTTACAGCAGTTATATCGGGCAGGGAAAGTGGGAAGAAGCGTATAATGGGTGGAAGAATATTTTATGGAAGATCGACAGCAATTACACAGGTTATAACAATATTAATCTTAAAAGAGAATCAAATTACTATACGGCTTTATGTCTATTGAAATTAAGAAGATTGCTGGAAGCTGAGTCTTATATTCTTAGTGCTGAAGAAATTTCCAAACAGATAGACAGTGAAAATGAAGACGCTTATACTGCTTTTGTTTACCTGCTTAACGGAATGCTGAATGATTCTAAAGGAAATAAAGCTACAGCTGATCTTTATTACGATAAAGTTCTTGCAATGAAAAATTTTCAGAATTCACATTCAGAGGCAGGGAAATTTAAGAAAGAAGGATATAAATGAACAATTAATGGAATATTGAATAAAATTTCAGTAGCGTCCAAAACAATTTTGAGTTTTATCTAAAAGTAAGAAATTAAGCAGCATTCTAAGTAAAAAATTGATAGGTAAAATCAATCTCTATAGTGGAATTTGAAACAATTTTAACTTCATCTTTTGTACATATGCTGGATATTGTTTTAAAAATTCTGATTTTTAATAGTTTAAATTATGGAAGAATTTTGATGTTTTTTGTAAAAGATTTAATAATCTTCGGTTGTGGCACACCTTAAGGTGTGCCACATTTTAAAATGTGGCACGAATTGT
>DAIPYE010000049.1:0-7118 GCA_036782915.1 Bacteroidota bacterium
GGACTGAGAGAAATGGGATCATGGGATGCATTCCGACCAAAAAAGTTTTTTTCACCGAGACCATTGCCGAGCGTATTATATTTATACAGAAAATATTTTCCGAAAGAAAATGTAAGGAATGCAATTGCAACCGGAATGTATCCGTCTCTTATTCCCTACAAATGGAAAGGTAAAACATATCTTTATCCTTTAAGCGCAATTTTATCGGTATTCATTTTACCGGTATTACTTCTTCAGTTGGCAATATCATGGAGCAGAGCAACAAAAATGTTAAAAGAAGGAGATAAGATTGAGTGGTTCTGAAAAAATACTTATGATCTCTTCTGAATTTCCTCCCGGACCCGGAGGAATCGGCAATCACGGATATAATCTTGCGAATAATCTGAAAAGAAATAATAAAGTTGTAAAAGTTCTTACTATGTCAGATTATGTTGAAAAAAAAGCTGAGGAAGAATTTGACAAAAAAGTAAATTTTGAAATTGTAAGGTTTAAAAGATATCCGAGCAGATTAAAAACATACAAGGAAAGAATTGACATAATAAAAGACACGATAAGGAATGAATCTTTTACAGATGTAATTTTTTCAGGAAGATTTCCGCTGCTGATTTCCAATTTGATAAAAAGAGACAGGAATAAATTAAAATTCACGGCAATAGCACACGGAGCTGAGATCAATTCCGATAATTTCATAGAGAAAAAATTTATTGACAGGGCATTGTCAAATATGGATCTGATCATTCCTGTTTCAAATTATACAAAGTCAAAACTGAGTCCGTCACTGGATAAAAATAAAATAACAGTTATCCCAAACGGATTTGATATGGAAAACATCAGTGAAATTAAAATTAATAAAAGCAGGGAATTGAGTGATAATCTGAATTTGATTACAGTAGGAACTATCTGGCCGCGAAAAGGACATCATAATGTATTGAATGCATTTGGAGAAATTCTAAAAAGAAATAAAAATTTAAAATATAACATTGCCGGCAGAAGTGCTGATCTTTCATTGGTGCAAAAATATTTTGACGATAAAAAGATCAGCGGAAACCTGAATGTAATGGGTCAGGTAACAAACGAAGAATTATATAACGCATTAAACGGATCAGATATATTTATAATGTTAAGTGAATTACAGAGCAGCGGTGATTTTGAAGGGTTTGGAATTGCGGTGATCGAAGCAAATTATTTCGGCTTGCCGGCTATAGGTTCAAAAAACAGCGGACTTGAAGATGCAATAAACAACGGTATGAGCGGAATACTTGTAGATCCGCATGATCCTTTGGAAATTTCAGATGCGATAGAAACTATTAAAGAAAATTACTCTGAATATTCCAACGGAGCAAGGGAATGGGCAAGAGAACATCACTGGTCAAAAATAGTTTTAAGATATATCAAAGCAATTGATAACATAAAAAGAAATTAAATACTTTGTCTGAAACAATTTATACAGCCGCTAAAAAAAATCTTTAATTTAATTTCAGAAAAGTAAGAATATGAAATTAGCAATAATTTCTCATACTCCACATTACAATAAAGACGGAGTTACAGTCGGCTGGGGCTCGACAGTGACAGAAATAAACCGGCTGACAGAAATATTTGATGAAATCTTTCATATTGCGCCATTGCACTCCGGTGAAGTTCCCGGAAGCTCACTTCCGTATCTTGGTGAAAAAATAAAATTCATTCCTTTAAAAACGTACGGAGGAGAAAAGATATCTGAGAAATTTTCTGTAATTTCAACAGCCGGTCATAATCTTGGTCAGATCGGTTCAGTTTTAAAAAAACTGGAAAAGACAGACTGGGTACAGTTCAGAGCTCCGACCTCAATGGGATTGTATGTGCTGCCATATCTAAGATTAAAGAACAAATCAAATTTGTGGGTTAAATATGCGGGCAACTGGAAAATGGAGAATCCTCCTTTTTCATATTCATTTCAGAAGTGGTGGCTTGAGAATAATTTTCAGAGATCGAAAGTTACGATTAACGGATACTGGGAAGGACAGAAAGATCATATTATAAATTTTCAGAATCCCTGTCTCGATACGGACGAATTACAGAAAGCAAATAAAATTGGAGAAAATAAAAATTTCGACAGCAGACTGAATATCTGTTTTGTTGGTTCGCTTACAAAGAATAAGGGAATAGAAATTTTACTTGAAGCGTTGGGGAAAATTAATAGGAAGGAAGAAATTGAAGAGGTAGTGCTGGCAGGTGACGGTAATGAAAGAAAAAAATATGAAGAAATTGCATCCGGGTTAAACATTAAAATACTTTTTAAAGGATTTATCAACAGAGATGAGTTAAAATTAATTTACGGTAAGTCACATTTAATAATTTTACCAAGTGAATCTGAGGGATTTCCAAAAGTTATAGCTGAAGCTGCAGCATACGGATGTGTGCCGATAGTTTCAGATGTATCTTCAATTAGCCAATATTTTGATGATTCAAAGGGTTTTCTATTGAAGAAAATAAATGCGGACGAATTAGCCCTTAAAATAGATGAAGCAATCAGCAACCGAAAGATTTTAAAAGAAAAATCACTGTCATGTATGAAGGTCTCGGAAAAATTTACTTATGACCATTATTTAAATTCACTGAGAGAAAAAATATTTAATGATAAAATAACAGCATAAATTATTTTACATAGATACATGAATTCAAAATGTTTATTTTTCATAAAACAAAAAAGATCTACTTTTGAGAAATTCTCCATATAAAGCTGAAATATATTTAGCACTGAATATCGGGATAGCATTGTCAATGCTTGCAGACAAGAATTTAAGCCTTGTCTTGTCAGTATTAATACTTCTCATAGGGATTGCCAGAATTATTTCAAAAAAAAATACAGACGGGTCAGCTCATTTATTTGCCGGATATGTAGTTGGGATTGAAGTTTTGTTCAGAATGAATGCGGGTGGAATTGGCTATGAATACGGAAAATATGCCGTGATCATTTTTTTTGTTACAGCAATGATATTTGAAAGATCAAAAAAGAATATCCCGCCTGCTTTCATAATTTTCATGCTTTTACTTATACCTTCAATTTTCATAGCAAAATTTCCGACATTTGATGAAACAAGACAACTTGTTTCATTTAATTTATCCGGACCAACGGCACTTTTTGTTTCCGTAATATATTTTTATCAGAGGAAAGTTCCAATTGCGCAGTTGAAAAAATTGTTTCTCGCTATTTTATATCCGATCGTAGGAATGTCGATATTTATATTTTTCAGATCAGGTTCGCTGGAAGATGCAAAATTTACTACTGAATCTAATTTTCAGACCAGCGGAGGATTTGGCCCGAATCAGGTATCTACAATGTTCGGGTTAGGGGTATTGATAATTGCTGCAGCATATTTTCTGAGAATAAGATTATTCAGGATAAAATATCTGGAAGTTGTAATTTTATTTGGACTTATAATCAGAGGATTTGCGACTTTTTCCAGAGGCGGAGTTCTTGCGCCGATCATTTCTATATTGTTTTGTATAGCTGTAATGTCTTTTACAGATTCAAAATTTCAGGCTAAAATAGGAAAAACTGTTTACGCTTTCATAGGTATTGTAATAGTATTGGCTGCAGGATTTTATTATGTAAATGATATCAGCGGAGGAAAACTGGAGCTGAGATATAAAGGTGAATCAATGTACAATGAAGATAAAAGTAATTTATTCAGCGGAAGAGATGAATTGCTGATGGAAGATATTGAAATCTTTCAGAAAAATCTTCTTCTGGGAGTCGGACCCGGAATGGCAAGTCAGTACAGGTATGAGATCAGCGGTATAGAAACTTCTGCACACATAGAATTTTCAAGATTGTTATCCGAACACGGATTGCTGGGTCTTATCTCAATTTTAATAATCATAATATTTCCAATAAATTATTTTTTCAAATTGAACAACCCTGATAACAAGATCATATTACTGCTTTGCACAATGTTTGTATTTATAACCATGAGTCATGCGGCAATGAGAACAGCTGTACCCGGATTTATTTACGGATTGGCATATATTTTTATTATCAGACCGCGTCCATGATATTATATGCCGGCAATAAACTTTCAAAATTTGGCTACACACCGACCTGTATAGAGTTACTAACCCCAAAACTTTCAGAGATATACAATATAAAATCTGTATCCGATAAACGGAGTCAGTTTGTAAGATTAATGGAAATGGTAAGTGCGATTATAAAAGACAGAAAAAAAATTAACGCAGTAATAGTAGATTCATACAGCACGCGTGGATTCTGGTTCACTTACATTCTTTCCAGAATTTCTAACTTTTATAATATCCCGTTCATACCATATCTTCACGGCGGCGGATATCCTGAAAGATTAGAGAAGTCACCTCAAAAGTGCGGAGAAATATTCTCAGCTTCATATAAAAACATTTCGCCTTCAGTTTATCTTAAAAATCATTTTGAAGATAAAGGATATAAAGTAGAATGCATACCGAATTTTATTTCAATAAGTGATTATGAATTTAAGGAAAGAAAAGTAGCAGGTCCAAAATTATTATGGGTTAGGTCATTTGATGTAACATACAATCCTTTGCTTGCAATTGATATTCTGTATAAACTTAAAAAAAAATATCCTGAAGCTGTATTGTGTATGATAGGTCCGGACAAAGACGGGAGTCTGGAAGAAGTTATAAAAAAAGCTAAAGAGCTTGAAGTTTATGATTCATTGAAATTAACAGGGAAACTTACTAAAAAGAAGTGGCTGGAAATTTCAAAGGAGTATGATATTTTTATAAATACAACTGATTATGACAATCAGCCGGTAAGTCTGATCGAAGCAATGGCAACAGGGTTGCCGATAATCTCCACTGATGTCGGCGGGATCCCATATCTGATAGATGACGGAAGAGACGGTTTACTTGTCCCCAGAAATAACAGTGACAGGTTTATTGAGAAGATTGAAAATCTGATATCTGACAAAGATTTGACTTATATCATCTCTCACAATGCAAGGAAAAAAGCTGAAAGTTTTGACTGGGACAATCTGAAACAGAAGTGGATCGAATTGCTGAATCCGTTAATAAGTAAAAATTAATTATGTCGTTCCTGGAATTAAGTTTAAAGTTAAAGGGATTTCCAATCGGTGAAGCAGAAACAGAGCTGAAAAGAGTTCAGTCTCTTTCTGAAACTGAATTCGAAGACTGGCATAATAAAAAAAAGTGGGACATTGTAAAATATCATTTTGACAATAATGAGTTTTACAAAAAAAAGCTGGGAAAGAATATTCCGGAAAATTGGAATGAGCTGCCGGTTTTATCAAAAGGTGATTATCAGTATACTGAGGAGAGAACAATTTCAGATACAATTAAAAAGAACGATCTGTATTCAGGATATACTTCCGGATCTTCAGGGCATCCTTTTAAATTTGCCAAAGATAAATATGCACATGCAATGACGTGGGCTTTGATCAAGGAAAGAAGAAATAAATTAGGATTAACAATAGAGGACAGGCAGGCGAGATTTTACGGAATGCCATTTGAAAAAATCGATAAGCTAATAGAAAAAGCAAAAGATCTTTTATCCAACAGAGTCAGATTTTCAGTTTTTGATATGTCAGATGAAATGCTTGAGTCATTTCTTCAAACATTTAAAAGAAATAAATTTGATTACATATACGGTTATAATAATTCTATAGTGTTATTTGCAAGGTATCTTTTGAATAAAGGAGTTTTGCTGAAAGATGTTTGTCCGACATTGAAATTATGTATATGCACTTCCGAGAATTGCACAGAGGAAGATAAAAATATTTTAAAAAAAGCTTTCGGAGTAAGCGCAGTAAATGAATACGGAACTTCAGAAGTTGATATCATTGCCATTGATGATATTAACGGTATATGGAAACTCTCAGAGGAAAATATTTTTATAGAAATACTTGATGATGACGGAAACAGACTTACCGGCGGAGGTGAAGGAAGGATTTTACTTACTTCTCTATACAATAAAGCGATGCCTTTCATAAGATATGAGATCGGAGACAAAGCGGTAATAGAACCGGGCAGCGGTAAAATAATTTTGAAAAAACTTATCGGCGGATCAAATGATACAATTTTGCTGCCGAGCGGAAGAAAGTCACCGGGAATTACATTTTACTTTCTTACAAGAGATGTGCTGGAAAGCAGCGGGATATTGAGAGAATTTATTATTAAGCAGACCGCAAAGGATAAGTTTATTTTTGAAGTTGTGTCTGACAGGGAAATTCCGGAAAGTATAAAAAAGATAATTCAGAATAAAATAGATACATATCTGGAACCGGGACTGAGTTTTGAAATTCACAGAGTTGAGAAGATCGAAAGAACCAAGGCAGGAAAGATGAAACATTTTCATTCACAAATTAAGTAATTTGAGATTAGTAATTTTAACACAGTATTTTTCGCCGGAGATTGGAGCACCGCAGAACAGACTGCTGGAACTGGCAAAAGGTTTTATAAAAGACGGATGGGAAATTTTAGTAATAACAGGAATGCCAAATTATCCGAAGGGAAAGATATTTGAAGCATATAAGGGTAAGTTTACATCTGAAGAAACAATTGAAGGAATCAGCACGAAAAGATACTGGCTGTATGCTTCGATTTCTTCTAAATCATTTCCCAGAATAGTTTCAATGATCACATTTTCAGCAACGAGTCTTTTCAGTTATTCAATGATCAGAAAATTCAAACCGGATTATTTGTTTGTTGAAAGTCCGCCACTTACACTTGCGATGAGCGGATACATTTTGTCAATAATATCCGGAGCAAAACTCATAATGAATGTGTCTGACATCTGGCCGTTATCCGCAAAAGAGCTTGGAGTTATTGGCGATGGATTTTTATACAGGCAGATCGAAAAGCTGGAAAAATTTTTATACAGAAAATCTTTTTTGTGTACGGGACAATCGGAAGAAATAGTTTCACACATTTGTAAAAGTAAAACTGTCAAAAAACCTTATCTTTTCAGAAACGGAGTAGATATAAAAAGATTTGTTGTACAGAAAAGAAGTAATTATCCCGGGAATTTAAAAATAGTTTATGCAGGATTACTGGGAGTTGCGCAGGGAATTCCGGATATTGCGAAAAACATAAACTTTGCAGAGTTAGGAGCAGAATTCCATATTTACGGC
>DAIPYE010000049.1:7128-11189 GCA_036782915.1 Bacteroidota bacterium
AGGGAGCGGGAAAAAAATACTTGAGGATTTTTTAATGGAAAATGGGGAGAGAAATGTTTTTTTACATAAGAGCATCGGCAGAAATGAAATACCGGATGTAATTTCGAATTATGACTGCACAATAATTCCGCTGGTAATAAATATATACGGAGCTGTTCCATCTAAAATATATGAAGCGATGGCTGCAGGTTTACCGATACTTTTTTCAGGTTCAGGTGAGGGATCAAAAATAGTAAGTGAAAATAAAGCGGGACTTGTTTCCGGACCTAGGGATTTTAAAAAACTTATCAGTAACATCATTGAACTTAAGAATTCTCCTGAACTCAGAAATGAAATGGCTTTAAATTGCAGAAGAACCGCTGAAACTAAATTTGACAGAAATAAATTAACAGAAGATTTTTCCCGGAAACTCAGGGATTTTGAAAAGGAAAAACAGCAATGACAGAAATTAAAAATTCCAATTTCAAAGATCTGCCGGAAATAGCAGAATGTCACAGGTCAGCTTTTCCTGATTCACTCAGCTCGAAAATGGGAAACAGGTATTTGTCAAAAATGATAGAATGGTATTTGTCGGGAGAAAAGAAATTTTTATTTCATGCTGTAGAAGACGGAAAGATAGTCGGTTACTGCGGCGGGATGATAAATGACGGAACTCAGGCAACAGGCTCGGCAAGCGGAATGATACAATACAGTTTCAATTACGCAGTCATTTCAATTGCACTAAGGCCATGGCTTTTATTTCATAAGGAGTTTCAATCCAAACTGACATTGATCTCAAAGAATATCAGAAGGAAACTTGGTCTGAAAAAGAAGAAGAAGTCTAACAGCGCTGCTAAATCTTCTGTGTCTTCTGATGTTAGGAATATTTCAAAATCAGCAGAACCGGTAGCAGGTTTGGTTGTGATCGGTGTTTCTAAAGAATATATGGGAAAAGGTTACGGATCAATACTCCTGCAGGAATTCGAGAAAAAATCAAAAGAGATGAATATAAAACAAATGGCATTGTCAGTAAAAAGTGAGAATAAAAAAGCTATTAAATCATACGAAAGAAACGGCTGGGTCATTACAAAAGAAACAGGAGATTATTATGAAATGGAAAAAACTATTTAAAAAGAATAAATATAAAATTTAAATTAGAGTTTGAAATATTTAATAACAGGAGCAGCGGGATTTATCGGATTTCATCTTATCTTTTCGAAAGATGAAATCCGATAAATCCCGCTGCTCCTGTTATTTAAATTAGAGTTTGAAATATTTAATAACAGGAGCAGCGGGATTTATCGGATTTCATCTTTCGAAAAGATTATCTAAAGAAGATGTTGAGATTGTAGGAATTGACAATTTGAATTCTTATTATGACGTAACACTTAAAGAATCAAGGCTGAATCAGCTTAGAGGCAGAAGCAATTTTGATTTTATCAGACTTGATATGGCAGAAAAAGATGTGCTTGAAAAATTATTTGAGCAGGAAAAATTCGATGCAGTAATTAATCTTGCAGCACAACCGGGAGTCAGGTATTCCATTACAAATCCTGATGTAAGTATAAGAAGTAATATAACCGCTTTTTTTAATTTGCTGGAATGCTGTAAGAAATTTGAAATAAAATCTCTGATCTACGCTTCGTCAAGTTCTGTTTACGGCAACAATGATAAAGTACCTTCTTCTGTGACTGACAATGTCGACCATCCCATCTCGCTTTATGCGGCAACAAAAAAGGCAAATGAACTTATGGCTTATACTTATCATCATTTATACAATATTACAACAACAGGATTAAGATTTTTTACAGTTTATGGTTCATGGGGAAGACCGGATATGGCTTACTATAAATTTGCAAAAAATATAATGGACGGAAAGCAGATTGATGTTTATAATAACGGCGATATGGAAAGAGATTTTACATACATTGATGATGTGATAGAATCAATTTACAGACTTACGAAAAAAAAAGTTGACAATAAATACAGACTCTTTAACATAGGCGGTGAGCATCCGGTGAAACTATTAACATTCATTGAGATCCTTGAGAGATCACTGGGAAAAAAGGCGGAAGTAATTTTTAAGGAAATGCAGCCCGGTGATGTAAAGAAAACATTTGCCGATTCTTCGGCACTGGCTGAATTTATTGATTACAAACCATTGACACGGATCGAGGAAGGGCTTGATAATTTTGTCAAATGGTTTAAAGATTATTACAATTACAAATAATGGTAAAGAAAAATTTTATAAATGAATACTGAAAAATACAATCCGGAAAGAGTACTCCGGATTTGTTATTTATTGATAACCGGTGTTTTGATCATTACGCGGCTGCCGTTTTATTTATATTATCCGGTAACCGGAATTACATTTGACAGTGCTTCATACTGTGCAGTGGCTTTTGATCTGATGGATCTGAATATACCGTCATTTGAAATCCGGACACCCGGATATCCGGTTTTTTTAAGTCTCGTATGGCTATTCTCAAAAAGTTTTTATGCGGTTTCATTACTGCAAAGTGTCTTCACATTATTTACCTCATTATTTTTTTTAAGAACTGTCTTCAGATATTATCCTTCATACATAATTTACTTTACAATATCTCTGATCATATTTATTTCTTCTTCATACTTTCTTTTGTTTGAAACAGCTTTACTGACGGAAGGTTTGTTTGTAAATCTGTTGTTACTGAACAATGCATTTCTTATTTCGGCATTAAAGAAAAATACTGTTTCATCATGGATAATATTTTCAGTTTCGATTGCTGTAACTAATCTGGTCAGACCTGCCGGATTATTCCTGATTTCGTTAATTGTCATATTAACTTTTTACTTTATAATCAAAAAATACAATTACAGATTATTTGCCGCACTTATTTTACCTGCTACTGTATTATTACTGAGTCTATGCCTTTATAATTTTGTAACACTGAGATCATTTACGCTTACACCATTTGGTGAAGCAAATCTCTCAGGCGTTACAATTACCTTTATGGAGAAGTCAGATGAATATCCTGAAATTGTAAATAATGCAATTGATGAAGTATTGAAGACAGTTCCGAAAAAAGATATTCCATATGTTAAGAATTCATTCGGCGTTACAAAGCTTTATGATGTATTTTTATTTAATTATGATAAAGTTATAGAGTTTGTTGCTGCCATAAAAAGGCAGGACAGTAATATGACCTATACTGATATACAGCCACTTATTAGAAAAGTATATCTTGATGCAATAAAAAATCATCCTGACATATATTTAAAATTCGTTGCGGTAAATTTCATGCAGTTTTTCAGAAATATCGGCAAAGATCTTAATTATTTTGATGCGATCACAAAATCCTATGGGAGGATTTTTCTGGAAAGAAAATATGTGAATCGTCTGGAAAAGGGAGGCTGGCAGCAGGTTTCGTCTGATGAAACAGATTATTTAAAGATCAGGGATCTTTATATTGAAGAAATAAATAAGAACATACCCGGTGATAATGTGACTGTAACAGATACAAACAAAGTTGTATTGAAACAAACTTATGCTAAAAGCTTTAATGAGACTTATGAAAAAATTTATAATCTGTTATTCAGAAACATAATATGGCTGGTTTTATTTGCTATTACATTCTTGCTGTGTGTTTACAGACTGTTAAAAAGTAAACTATCAGATATAGATGCGCTGATATTCTTTTTTATGGGAGTAATGTTTATATCAAAAGCTCTGATGGTAAGTCTGGTTGAATGTTCACTCGAAAGGTACAGCTATACGGTTGAGTTTGTTTCCTATTTCAGCCTGCCTTTTTTAATAATTCTTTTGAAAAATCCATCTAAAAAATTAAACTTAAAAACAGATACAGTATGATCCCGTTCTCCCCCCCGTTCATCGACGAAGATGTAATAAACGAAGTTCTTGATTCTTTAAAATCAACATGGATCACAACAGGTCCGAAAGTAAAAGCTCTTGAAACAGAAGTTGCAAAACTCACCGGAGTAGAAAATTGTCTATGCGTTAACTCTGCAACTTCAGCAATGATGCTGATGCTTCACTGGTATGGTATTGGAAAAGGAGATGAGGTAATTGTTCCGGCATACAC
>DAIPYE010000049.1:11199-18148 GCA_036782915.1 Bacteroidota bacterium
ATTGCGCAACTGCTCTTGCAGTAATGCATCTCGGCGCGAAAGCAGTAATGGTAGATGTGAAAGATGATTTTTGCATTGATACGGATAAAATCAGGAAAGCAATCACATCAAAAACAAAAGCTATAGTCCCTGTTGATCTTGCCGGATATCCCTGTGATTATGATGAAATTTATAATATCATTAATGAAAGTGAGATCAAAAAATTATTTAAACCGGAGAATGAAGTTCAGGAAAAATTGGGAAGAATATTTGTCATGGCGGATTCTGCTCATTCGATCGGCGCAGTTTACAAAAATAAAAAGAGCGGTGAATTATGCGATGCCACTGTATTTTCTTTTCATGCTGTAAAGAATGTTACGACGGCAGAAGGCGGAGCGATCTGCATAAATCTTCCGCAGCCATTTGATAATAAGGAATTATACAGCTGGCTCAGGCTGCTGTCTCTTAACGGACAGACAAAGGATGCATTTACAAAATCACAGGGCGGAAACTGGAGATATGACATAGTATATCCGGGATTTAAAATTAATTTAAATGACCTTTGCGCCGCAGTCGGACTTTCTCAGATCAGAAAATATAAAGAAGATCTTTTGCTGAAAAGAAAGGAAGTATTCAGAAAATACAACGAGGCATTTTCAAAATACGATATGTTTCAGATCCCTCCTTCAAAAAATGATAATAAAGAAACTTCATATCACATTTATCCTCTGCGAATAAATAATATTACCGAAGAGCAAAGAGACAAAATTATAGAAGAAATAAATAAACTGGAAGTTGCGGTTAATGTTCATTTCATCCCTCTTCCTATGTTGAAAGTTTTCAGGGAAAGAGGATATAAGATCGAAAATTTTCCTGTAAGCTACGATAATTATTCCAGAGAGATCACATTACCGGTATATCCGCAGCTGACTGATGAAGAAATTAATACTGTCATAAGATCAGTAATTGATTCCTGTAAGAATGTATTAAATAAATAGAGAATGCTGAAAAGAGTATTTGATATTTTGTTTTCATTTTTAGGAATAATAATTTTATCGCCGGTTTTTCTTATTATTGCGATTATAATAAAGGCAGATTCCAAAGGTCCGGTAATTTATAAACAGGTCAGGGTAGGCAGAAGCGGAAAGGATTTTTCATTATTGAAATTCAGAACGATGAGAACAGATTCAGACAAGGAGGGATTATTAACAGTCGGTGGCAGGGATTCAAGAATCACTAAGTCAGGATACAATCTCAGAAAATACAAAGCAGATGAATTTCCCCAGCTTATAAATGTATTTAAAGGAGATATGAGTTTTGTCGGTCCGAGACCTGAAGTAAGAAAATATGTTAATCTGTACAGTGAATCACAGAGAAAGGTTCTGGATGTCCGTCCGGGTATCACAGACATTGCGTCCATTAAATACAGAAATGAAAATGAACTTCTTGAAAGCTCGAAAGATCCCGAAAATTATTATATTAATGAAATAATGCCTGATAAGATCAGATTAAATTTAGAATATTTAAAAAACAGATCATTTTTTAAAGATTTGAAAATAATATTTCAAACATTCGGTGCGATAGTCAAATGACCATTTCCATATAAAATTACTGTTTTATAAAATTCAATTGAAACAGTTGTATACATTTAGTAATTTAAACAAACAAAAAAAGTAAAAAAGTTGACCCTCACATGAAAATTTTTACAAGTGACATATGTTCTTTTTGATGATTTTAATAATTTGTAATTTATGATTCAGGTTAAGATTAATTTAAAACTATGTTAGAAAATATATTAAATAGTAAATTATTAAAACTAAGAAACAGACATTTCTTAATTCTCGATCTGTTTTTCCTTTCTCTTTCTCCCTTTTTTGCAATTGTCCTCAGACTTGACGGAAATATAGATTTCAATATTTATCTGGTCGGTCTTATCTGGATTGCAATAATATCTCTTGCAATAAAACTGTTTGTCTTTTATAAAATGGGTTTGTATAAAAGATACTGGAACAGCGCAAGTATAGATGAACTTGCGAAGATAATTTATATTGTGTTTACAGCTGTAGCAATTGAAACTGTCGTTTTTGTGATCTTCTATAATTTATCTTTATTCAATTTTGAAACACTGCCGTTATCTCTTCCCCTGCTTGACGGAATACTTACATTCATTGTTGTAGCAAGTACAAGATTCAGTATAAGACTTACAGAAAGACTGAATGAAAGAAGAAAAATGTCATATCACGGGGAAAGAGTTCTTGTTGTCGGTTCAGGTAAATCCGGAACTTCAATTGTTCAGGAAATGCAGCGCAATCCTCAGCTTGGATTAAATCCTGTTGCTTTTGTCGATGATGACAATGATAAACGCGGATTAAAAATAAGAGGAGTGCCGGTTATGGGAACCCGAAGCAGCATTCCTGAAATAATTTCGAAACTCGACATAAATAAAGTAATTATTGCAATGCCGACAGCTCCGGGATCTGATATCAGAGATATTGTATCAATTTGCCGGAATACGGGAGTACAGACAAGAACAATTCCGGGAATCTTTGAAATTCTTGATGAGTCAGTAAGGATTGACAGCATCAGGGAAGTTCAGATCGAAGATCTGTTAAGACGTGAACCGGTGCAGATAAATTTCAAAAGCGTAGCTGATTTTATCAAAGGAAAAAAAGTCATGGTCACCGGGTCGGGCGGTTCGATCGGCAGTGAGCTATGCAGACAGATCATAAATTGTAATCCATCCGAAATTATTCTCCTTGGTCAGGGAGAAAATTCCATATTTGAAATTCATCACGAAGTTTTAAAGAGACTTTCACTGACTAACGGTAAATTTCATCAGACTGAAGTAAGAGCTTTTATTGCAAATATCAGATCATACGGAAGACTGGAAAATATCATTGCATCCACAAAACCCGATGTAATATTTCACACTGCTGCACATAAACATGTTCCTATGATGGAGCTGAATTCATGTGAAGCTATAAGCAATAATGTGAGAGGCACGCAGAATCTTGTCGAACTTTCACAGAAGCACAATGTCGAACATTTTGTTTTTATTTCGACAGATAAAGCCGTAAATCCTTCAAGCATAATGGGTGCAAGTAAAAGAGTAGCGGAAATGATAGTTCTCAAAGCAGCCCGTGAAAGCGGAAAGAATTTTTCCGTTGTCAGATTCGGAAATGTACTCGGCAGCAGGGGAAGCGTTGTACTGACATTTAAAAAACAAATAGCTGAAGGCGGACCAATCACAATTACACATCCTGACATAGAGAGATTCTTTATGACAATTCCAGAAGCTGTACAGCTTGTTCTTCAGGCATCAGTGATCGGAAACGGCGGTGAGATATTTGTGCTTGATATGGGAAAGGCGCTGAAAATAATAGACCTTGCAAAAGATATAATCAGATTATCAGGATATGAAGAAGGTAAGGATATTAAAATCATTTCCACAGGATTAAGACCCGGAGAGAAATTATATGAAGAACTTTTTATTGAAGGCGAGAAATATGAGAAGACTATTCACGGAAAAATCCTGATAGCAGCCAATGCCAGCCAGTTTATTCCTGATCATTTTGAGGCTAATCTCGAACTATTGCTTGAGAAAAGATATGACAACGATAAAGAGTCAATAATTAATTTATTGAAACAACTTGTTCCAGAATATACTTCGCAAGAACATATCTCTACAGTTCCGGAAAGCGCCTGATCTCATTTTAAACTAATTTATGAACAGCTATTATATGAAAAAATTCTTTCTGTTTATTTCTGTATTTATTTTCATAAACAATTGTTATTCACAGATAGAATTAGTTTCACCTCAAAATCCCGTTTACAATTTCCTCCAGAGGATGCACACACTTGAAGTAATTCCGGATTATAACCCGGGAAATATTCCGATCTCAAGACAGGCTGTAGCTTCTTTTCTGAAAATTATCGGAGATAATCCTAAGAAAACAACTTCAACGGACAAAAAGATTTTAAGCGATTTCAAAATTGAATTTCAGTATGAACTTACAGGAAATTTAAAAAATTCATCATCTCTTTTCAAAGAGGTCAATTATATTTTCTCCGATAAAAAGCAAAAATATCTTTACGCTTACAATGATTCCAATGCGACGCTTTTTCTGGATGGACTGGGAGGTCTTTCTCAGAGAGGCTCTGACGGTGATTCGCTTGGAAAAAATTCTATCCTGCTTGGTGAACTTGGTTTCAGAGTAAGAGGTACTTTGTTCAACAGCGTGGGATATTATCTCCGGGCTTCAAACGGACAGAAGCTTTCCGGTGATTCAAATGATGTCAATTTTGCCCGATACACGGATCCGAAATTATACGCTCAGTATAAATTCCAGTACGAAAGAAGAAACTTTGACACATTCGACGGTTATCTCAGATATCAGACAAATCAAAACTGGCTGGCTTTGACAGTTGGGAGAAATCCTGTTTATCAGGGATTTGGTTTTATCGACAGATTGTATTTGTCAAACAATACTGTTCCGTACGATTTTTTAAAACTTGATCTTGCATACAAAGCTGTGACATATTCTTTTCTTTACGGAAGCCTCAGAGGTGATTCACTGGGAAGACCGCTTGATGCAAAAAATATTGCCACACACAGATTAGATGTTCAGTTCTCAAATATTTTCAGAATGGGATTTTTTGAAAGTGTCATTATTTCGAATTCACCATTTAGTTTTACATTTCTGAATCCGGTAAATTTCCTCACTTCGGCTGAACTTAATAAAGCTTCGCAGCCCGGTGAGAACAATGCAAACAATGCGATCTTAGGAATTGACCTTATGGTTCTTCCTTTGAAAAAAGTTGCAATGCAGGCATCATTTCTTTTAGATGATTTTGAATTCAGTACATTGTTCGAAGATAATGCAAAGGTGACAAATAAATTTGCATTTCAGTTCGGACTACTTTGGGCAGATGCTTTTACTCTGCCGAGCCTTGATATGACAGCTGAATACACGCGGCTTGATCCGTATGTTTACAGCCATGTTTCAAATAAATCAACCTATACCAACTGGGGACTTCCGCTCGGCAATCATCTGGAACCGAATTCTGATGAGATAGCCGTTAAATTAAATTATGATATTTCCAACCGCGTGAATTTTAATTTACTCTATCAGTATCAGAGATCTGCAAACGGAATTGTATATGATTCAACGGGAAGAGTACTTGTAAATTACGGAGGTAACATAAACAATGCTACGGGTTATTCATATTCCAATCCTGAATTTCTGCTGGGTAACAGGATCAACAGGAACATAATCACCGCAAATGTAACATGGCAGTTTATAAGACAATTTTTCCTTGAAGCAAAATATGTTCAAAGATTCATTGATAATATATATCAGAGCAAAACATTCAATGATAAGTACTTCTTTGCAACTCTCAGAATCGATTACTGATCTGCATTTCTAATTTAACTGCAATATTCAACTATTTAGAAATAACATTTGTTAAATCTGCTGTTATGCTTTTATCGTATTAACTGATTAAAGCTCTTCTGTAAAGAACAGACAGAATTCAACTTAAATATATTTCTCAATCAAAATTAATATTTTTATGAAAAAGCTAATTCCCGCAACCGTAATTTTTTTGCTTTTCATCAGCTTTACAAATTCCTTTTCAGTTCCGAAAAATTTATTGATCGAATATGTAACAGGCACATGGTGCGGAAATTGTCCCTGCGGACATCAGACACTTGGCAATATTAGTTCTCAATATCCGCAGACAGTGGTCATTGCTTATCACGCATTCAGTGATGATCCGTTCAGAAATTTCAACGGAAACAATATTGTCAGTCTGATGGGCTTTTCCGGAACACCGACTGCAGATATTGACAGAAAACATTTTCTGGGAAATTCAAATTATCCTCTCTGGATCTCATCTGCTCAGAATATTTATAATTCAACACCGGATTCAAGAGTAAACATTGAAATTATTTCAAAATCCTACAATGAATCCACAAGGGAATTGAATTTAAATATTAATTCGACCGCTCTGGAAAATTTAACAGGTCAGTACAAAATAAATATTGTTATCACGGAAAATAATCTGAATTACAGACAGAATTATTATGCGTCGTGCGGGACCCCGGGATATGTAATGAATTATGACCATGACAATGTAGCAAGGAATATGGTGAACGGCGCAACAGGTGAAAATCTGAATACAGGAAGTACATGGAATTCAAATCAGACTTTCACAAAAATGGTTTCAACTGTTATTGATGGGCAATGGAATGCTGAAAATTGCAAGGTTGTAATATTTGTTTATAAGGAAGGAACAACACTTGCGCTTTCTGATGTAGAGCAGGTGATACAGGATAATGTTTCCGGCACGACAGGGGTTTCAGGACTTTCTTCCAAGATGCCTGATGGTTACAGACTTTATCAGAATCTGCCGAATCCTTTCAATCCTTCCACTACGATTAGTTACGAGATACCAACATCAGGAAATGTAAATTTAAAAGTTTATAATATTACCGGAAGTGAAATTGCATCACTGATTAACGGAAGACAGGATGCGGGAAAATATTCAATTGATTTCAACGGCGGAAATCTGTCAACGGGAATTTACTTTTACAGACTCGTTGTAAATAATTACTCCAAAACTAGAAAAATGCTTTTGATAAAATAAAAGCCGTTAGTACTGATATTTGTCAGGTAATAAAATTAAAAAACCTCAAAGTGTTAAATTGCTTTGAGGTTTTTTGTTTTACAACAATTTTGATAGGACAAATGTCCTTATTTTATCAAAATCATTCGTTTCACAGCCGTAAAATCTCCGGATACTAGCTTATAAAAATAAACTCCGCTTGCAAAATTACTTCCGTCGAATTTAATTCGGTAAGTTCCAGGATTGATAAAAACTATGAATTATATACTTGTTGGTGACGCTCGCTACTTAAGTAGTTTGGATTTGTCAGTCGCAAAATGCTCGCTAAACACCAACAAGTGCT
>DAIPYE010000050.1:0-17941 GCA_036782915.1 Bacteroidota bacterium
CAGCTCAATGCATTCTTCTTTTGGTAAATGACCAATTCCTTCACATCTTTCTATAAATATTTTATTCCTTTCTACAATATCCCTTATCTCGTTCAGATTGGAAATAAATTCATCCGTAAATTTTTTAATTCCGGCTAAAGATTCATCTGTCATATCCTGTGCAACTCCGCCAATTCTTGTATAAGATGTTGTAAATCTTGCGCCGCAAATTACATCATAAAGATCAAGTATTTTTTCTCTTTCCCTGATTGCCCAGAGAAAAGGAGTTAAAGCTCCGATATCCATTACCATTGCCCCGACTGCAAGCAAATGTGATTGTATTCTGGCAAGTTCTGCAATTATTACTCTGATATACTGACCTCTTTCCGGAATCTCGAGATGAATCAGTTTTTCCACAGCCAGAGCATATCCCACATTATTTGCCATCGGTGATAAATAATCCAGTCTGTCGGTGTGCGGTATAAATTCATGATATGTACTTGATTCGGCCAGCTTCTCATAACCTCTGTGTAAATATCCGAGTTCGGGGATGCATTTTACAATTGTCTCTCCGTCAAGACTGATAAGCAGTCTTAACACACCGTGAGTTGCAGGATGCTGCGGACCCATGTTAAGGATCATTTCATTATCCAGCGCGTCAATGAATGAAACACTCAGATCTTCAGATTCAAGAGCTTTTATGATTTTTGTTTTTTTTAAGGCAGGATCAGTTTCCAGAATATCTTTATTTATAGAAGCCATATTTATTAAGTTAGCAGTTTAAAATCTCAGAGTTTAACGATCTGTATTTTAAAAAATTTGGTTAACTTTATTTTTTATAATTAATTGTTTAATACTTTTACATAAAATGTTTACTTAACACACTATTTATTTGGAAGAGGAATTGAATCCGGAATTCCCATAAGCGGGAAATCTTTTCTCAGAGGATAATATTCAAACTCTTCAGGCATATACATTCTTCTTAAATCAGGATGATTTATAAAATTTATTCCCATCATATCATAAGCTTCTCTTTCGTACCAGTTGGCGGATCTCCATATCTGAGTCAGGCTCTGCATTTCCGGATTTACAGAATCAAGTTTGATTTTGATGAATATTCTTTCATTATTCTCAATAGAAACCAGATTGTAGAACATCTCATAACGGTTTTTCTTTTGAAATCTGTCAACGCTGATAGCGTCAAGTAAAGAAGTGAATTTTAATTCGGGATCTTCTTTTAAAATTTTACAGGCATCAATTACATCATTTCTGTCGATATAAAATCCGGGAGTGCCGTTAACATTATCAAATTCTGTTTTGAAATTACTTAGTTTTGATTTGAGGATATCTAATCTGCTGTCGGTCATTAAATTAATTTTTTATAACTTACCTAATATAATTTTTATTTTAAATAACAAAAAACCCGCAATTTAAAATAGCGGGTTTTATTTTTAGCTTTGTCATCAATTGTGAAAACCGAATGAAATTATTTTACTAACTGCATCTTTTTTGTATCTGTAAAGAAATCTGTTTCAAGTCTGTAAAAATACGTTCCGCTGGATAATGTGCTGCCGTCAAATTTAGCTTCATAAGATCCTGCAGTTTTAAATCCTTCAAAAATATTCAGTACTTTCTGACCTAAAGAATTATAAACTGTAAGTTTTACATTTGAACTTTTAGCCAGGTCAAATGTGATTTTAGTAGAAGGATTGAATGGATTAGGATAATTTTGATTTAACGAAAATTTTGTAGGGACGTTTGTACCAATAGAACTTATTCCTATAGTTGACCTGTTACCGACAAAAATATTATCAATATTACACCATAATCCGTCCACTGTAGTATTCATATAATACCTGAAAGCTATATAAATTTTCTGTCCGGCAAAGGCACTTAAATTAAATTTATACATTGTCCAGATATTATTGGAATCCAGACTTCTGATTGTTGCAAGTTTCTGGAGAGAAAAAATAGGATCCTGATCTGAACAAACGTGAACCTGCATAGTGTCAATATAGTTGGTTAAATTTAAATCTTCAGGTGTTCCAAGTAACATCCAGAAGATCAGGCTGTCTCCTGCCTGTATTCTTAAACTGTCCGTAAAAACCCAGTCATCAGCAATAGGATCTCCTGCTCTCCATGGAATACTCATTCCTCTGATACCTGTATGAGCTCTTGAGTGTACAATTGCATTTACACCCTGAAATGTGACTCCGGAATCTCTTGCGGACCAGACTGCATTTGGGAATCCCGGATTTGTTCCATCTGCATCATACTTATACCAGCCGGTAGGTAAACTGTCAGAATTAAATCCTGATGTTTCAAATCCTTCATTCAGGAGTACTCTCTGAGCAAATGAATCCGATGATGCATTGAATATTAAAACAGCAAAAACAAAGAGAAGTAATGCTTTTTTCATGATGATTTTTATTTTAAGTTAATGAATTTATTTAATTTTTTGAAAAATTAGTTTCTTCCCCTTTTTGAATTTTTTCCTGAAGCATAATCAGCGCATTAAGTAAATTATCCGGTCTTGGAGGACACCCGGCCACATATACATCCACCGGTAAAAACAGATCAATACCCTGAACAACTGAATATGTCCTGTACATTCCTCCGCTTGATGTGCAGGCTCCCATTGCAATTACCCATTTAGGGTCAGGCATCTGATCATATATTTTTTTTACAACCTGTGCCATTTTGTAGGTAGTGGTTCCTGCAACGATCATTACATCTGATTGTCTCGGAGAAAACCTGAATACTTCACTTCCGAATCTGGAAATATCAAATCTTGGTCCGGCTGCAGCCATCATTTCAATTGCGCAGCAGGAAATTCCCATAGGCATCGGCCATAAAGCATTTTTTCTGGACCATTTTATAAGTTCATCGATCTTTGAAGTTACAAATCCGTCTTTGGAAAGTTTTTCTTCTAATCCCATTTCAATGCTCCTTTTTTAATAACATATATATAACCTACTAATAAAATTATTATAAAAACTATTACACTGATAAATGAATAAACCATTTTCACGTGATCAAGGTTGATAAATGAAACAGCCCACGGATAAAGGAATACAACTTCAATATCAAATAAAATAAAGAGCACAGCAACCATATAAAATTTTATGGAAAACTTGTCATGTGCCGTTCCTACCGGCTCTACTCCGCTTTCGTATGTTGACAGTTTTTCTTTGTTAGGTCTGCTTGGTCCAAGTAACGAAGATAACTTAACATTTGTTACAGCAAACAATACTGAAATTGCAAGTATAATTATAATTGGAATGTATGATTCTAGCATTGTTCAATATAATTTTTTTTTAGTTAATTTTTAATGTAAAAAATTCATTAAATCTTCAGATACAGATTCTCAATTTCATTTTTATACTTTTCCTCTACGAATTTTCTTTTGATCTTCATTGTAGGTGTAAGTTCTCCGTTTTCTATGCTGAAAGATTCCTCAATAAATATAAAATGTCTGACTCGTTCAAAATGTGCAAGATCTTTCTGCGCAATGTTAATATCCTTCTGAACAAGTTTATTTAACTCTTTATTTTTTAAAAGTTCAGAGTAAGCTATTCCAGTAATTTTATTTTTTTGTGCAAAATTTATCAGTTCTTCTTTATTAGGCACTATTACTGCTGTTATGTACATCCGCTCATTTCCAATAACCATTATATTTTCTATGTAGCCAAGAGAAGAAATTATATCTTCGATCTGTGTGGGAGATACATATTTTCCTCCTGATGTTTTTATAAGTGATTTTTTCCTGTCTGTGATACGCAGATATCCTTCGTTATCAATTTCTCCGATATCGCCAGTATGCAGCCATCCGTTAACTATTGTTTCATTTGTTATTTCAGGATCTTTGTAATATCCTTTCATTACAAGTTCGCCTGAAACCAATATTTCATTTTCTCCGGTGAGCTTTATATTTACTCCGGGTAAAGCTTTCCCAACTGTTCCGTATTTATTCTTTGAAGGAATATTTACTGAAATAACGGGAGAAGATTCTGTCATTCCGTAGCCTTCCAGAACTTCAACTCCTATTCTGAAAAAAAACTCTCCGATTTTTTTATTTAAAGCTCCTCCGCCTGATACAAAATATCTGATCTTCCCTCCGGTCTTTTCCCTGATTTTTTTATATACAAGCGCATTTGCAATTTTATGTTTAATTGAATCAGAGGAAATTTCTTTATTGTGAGCAAGATCTACAGCCCATCTGAATAAAGTTCTTTTAAAACCGGATTCCATATCTTCGCTGCTTTTCATTAATTTATTGTAAATTTTATCCAGTAATCTCGGTACTGTCATGACAAAAGTCGGGCTGACTTCAATAAGTTGTTTTGCAATTGTGTCAATATTCTGAGCATAATATATTTTTGCCCCGCAAAATAATGGTAAATAATAACCTGCTGTCCTTTCGTAAATATGTGAATATGGCAAATAAGATAAAAACACATCACTTTCTCCGATCGGTAAAACCTGCTGGCATGCAGTAACATTTGAATAAAAATTCAGGTGCGTAAGCATTACGCCTTTTGGAATTCCTGTTGTACCGGAAGTATAAATTATTGTTAAAAGATCATCTTCCTTAATATCTTCTGACATTTTTTTTATCATATCCCTTTTTTTTTCAAATGAAATATCAGCCGGCAGATTTACTATATCTGTATATTTTTTAACTTCATTTCTGTCATATTTTGAAATATCAATTTCGTTAAAAATAATTACTTCCTCTAACAAACCCGGTTTTTCTGAAATGTTATAGTGTTTTTTAATATTTATCACTTTGTCAAGAAGTAATGTATTTGATACAAAACAAATTTTTGAATCTGAATTTTCCAGAATATATTCTATCTGATGATCAGATACAGAAGTATATACAGGGATTGAAATTAACCCTGAAAACATACATGCAAAATCCACCGCAACCCATTCTGTCCTGCTTTCTGATATAATCCCAACCTTATCTCCTTTCTGTAGACCACATTCTTTAAAAAAAACTATCAGACTGTAAACCTGATTTAAAAGCTCTTTATAAGTGAGAGGAATATATTCATCATCATGTTTTGTAAAAAATTCTTCTACATCAGCTCCAAATGTCTCAATGTTACTGATTAAATAATTTGTCAGTGTTTTTTTCATTTAATTAGATTCAGTTAAGTTTGAGGCATAATAATTTTAATATTCTAATAAAACAATTCGATTTTAAAGTTAATATATACTTGATTGTTTTATGTCAAAATATTAATTTGACTCTACAAAATTTGAACTAATTTATATTTTTAGAAAGGATATTTAATGAAAAAATTTGTTTATACTCTTTATTTCTTATCAATAATCTGTTTATTAAACTCGGATGTTTATTCTCAGCAAAAAAATTATTTTACTTATACCCGGCCATCATGGGTAGTTGGATTTGGACCTTCATGGCTTTTGGCAACAAATGATGCTTATGGCAGAGCAAATTACAATAACAATAGTCAGGTTTTGTATGATAATTACGGAATGAGATGGGGAATTGGGGGTTATATTTACGGAAAATATAGTCCGGGAAAATTAAAGAATGACAGAATTTATCTTAGTGTAGATTATAAAAGTATGACAAATTCTGATTTTTCGGATAATAATAAAACATCTTATAATTTTGAAACAATTGCTGCAGGATATGAATATTTGTTTTATGGAAATTACCGTTTCAGAAGTTATTACGGCGCAGGTTTGACCGGAAATTTTATCTCGGGTGATTTTACTCCGAATCCGCAATCTGCAACAAATTTTCCTCAGTCTTTTCAGTCTACATTCAGAGTGGGAATGGAAATTAAAGCCGGACTTGAATTTGTTTTTAAGAATTCCAAGAGAAATTTAGGCCTGAATGTCGGAGCAAGATACAATCTTGCGAATTTATTCGACAGTGATAATGCAGATGCAGCTCCCGGTCCTGATCAATACTTGAACCAGAATCTGAATGACGGAAGCGACGGAGAAAGAGGCGGTCCCGGATACAAAAGGTATATTGGTATTTTAAGTATTGATGTGGGTCTTAATATTTATCCTGATGTAAAAAAGAAAACAGTAAAAAGATAATTAATTAAAATAAATTAATCCGGCAATTTAACTTATCGAAAATAAATCTACCAATACCAACATAATTTAAAAAGAAATATTATCAATATTCTCAGGAAATTCAGATTATTATTTGTAGCAATTATTCCATTAATTGCTACTTTTGTTTTTTACTCTTGTGAAGAAAACAGCGATGCAGTTATTGATCCGTCAATTTCAGCACCACTGATTTCTGACCCGCAGCTTTCTGCAGATACTGTTTTAACCACTTCTGCAAATCCCCTGATTAATTTAAACACAAGCATAAATGTTTCAGTAAATGGCGGTACAGCAATAACTAGTGTAAATTATACACTTACAGATCCTGACGGAGCTTCACTTGGTCAGTTCAGTATGATACCCGGATCAGGTAATTCATATTCATCTGTAATTAACATTGATAATATAAGCTGCCTGATTGTCGGAAATTATAAAGTGGATTATTATGCGGAAAATGCCTCCGGACTTTTCAGTAATCAGGTTTCGGCATCTTTTTATGTAAAGAATACTCAGAATGTCGCTCCTGTAGTTTCAAATTTGATTGCTCCTTCTACTATACAGGTACCGGTTTCCGGAGTTAATTCAGCTGTGCTTTCTGTTTTTGTAAATGACACAAACGGAAAGTGTGATATTAATTCTGTTTTCTTTAATTCTTACCGACCTGACGGAACTATAACAGGCGGTAGTCCATTTTCTATGTTTGATGATGGAAATATCCCTCTGCACGGTGATACTGTGGCATCAGATGGCAGATATTCTCTAATCATTGGCATTCCTTCTACTCAGACAACTTTTGGATATTTTAAATTTATTTATCAGGCAAGAGATAATTCAGGCTTTTTAAGCAATCAACTGATTGACAGTATAAATGTTTTTCCATAATTATTTAAAAAAAAATTGAACCGAATTTTAATAATAATATTCCTTGCTTTACTTACCGCAGAAATTTCTGTCGCTCAAAATATTCATAAAGCAGAAGACTTTAAACTTTTTAATATTAAAAACATTGTGTCTCCGAACAGAAATTCTGAAAAAGATAATTCACTGAATTCTGCTGTAGAAGTTATTCCGAATAATTCCAGTACCCCGATAAGTAATTTTATTACTGATATTCTGCTTAACGGCGATACTGTCTGGTTTGCAACCGGAAGCGGTTTGATGCGGACTGTAAATAATTTCAGCAGTTATCAGTATTATTACGGATTAGCTCCGTTTGGAACAGATGACATTGCAGGATTTAATTTGAACAAAAGTATTATAGTTGCATCTTCTGCTATTAGTGAAGAGATCAGCGGTAGTTCTGTGCCGACCGGAACAGGTATTAAAGTGTCAACTGATTTTGGTTTGAGCTGGTCTTCATATCCTCAGCCTGTTGATTCCAGAGGTGACTCTACAATAATATATGGACAGGATACTCTGTATGCGCTTCCCGTTGTAGTTCGTCAGCAGAATCTTTCCTATGATATTGCAATAACAAGAACTAAAAATGATCTGAATAATTATACTATCTGGATCTGCTGTTTTGCAGGCGGTTTGAGGAAAAGTACAGATTACGGTGTTACATGGGAAAGAGTGCTGCTTCCGCCCGATAATTTAGACAGTATTAATGTTAATACCGGCGGTTATACATTCAGTTTAAATCCGCGTGATCCGCCACAGGGAAATTTAAATCACAGAGTTTTCAGTATCACAGCTGTAAATGATTCGACCTTATATGTTGGCACCGCAGGCGGAATAAATAAATCTACAAGCTGGGGAGTTAACTGGACTAAGTATAATAATCTTAATACCGGAAACCCAAGTTCCGGAAATCCAAACGGCATTTCTGGAAATTTCGTTGTTAATCTGGAAGTTCAGAAATATAACGGAAAAGAAATAATCTGGGGAGCAACAAGGCAGGCGCAGGCTCAGAATGAATTTGACGCGTTAAGCTATACTTCAAACGGCGGAGCAAACTGGTTTAATACTCTTGATGAAATAAAGCCTAACGGAATTTCTTTCAAAGATTCAATTGTATATGCTCTTACAGATGCAGGTTTATGGAGAGCTGTTTATGGAAATTTTAATTGGTCTAAATCAGGAACTATTTATGATGAAAGAACGAGAGATCAGCTCAGAACAACCTTATTCTACTCAGGTAATCATATCGGAGATACTTTGTTTTTTGGAAGCGCTGACGGATTGTTAAGTACTGTCGAATACGGTCAGCCGTGGATCGGTAAATGGAAGATCATCAGAGCTGTTTCGCCTATCGATCTTTCATCTGACATAAAAACTTATGCAGCTCCGAATCCTTTTGCACCTGATGATGAAGTTACAAGATTCTATTACAAAAGCGATAAACCTTCATCGAAGATAACTATTAAAATTTTTGATTTCGGAATGAATCCGGTTAGAACCGTCATTCAGAATGCTACAAGACTCGGTACTGATGTTTTATATACCTCATGGGACGGCAAGAACGATAACGGATATATAGCAGCCAATGGTGTTTACTTTTACCGTGTTGAGTTTGATAATGAAGATCCAGTCTGGGGGAAAGTTATACTTCTACAATAAGCTTGGCTTAACATGCAAAAATAATTAGAATAACCATTTTTTGATATTTTAAAAAATAATTTTTATCAATAACATTTCACTTGCCGGATAATATAAGTTGAAAAAAAAACTAATAATAATATTGTTTCTTGTCTCCGGAGTAAATTTATGTGAAGCTCAGCTGGGAAGTTATACCGGCGGATTTTCAAGAATGGGCTTTACAACAAGAGGGCTGGGAATGAGCAACGCAATGGTTTCTGATATTTTCGGACAGACCAGCGGGATATATAATCCTGCACTTGCTGTATTTATGAAAGAAAGCAAGGTTGATCTCAGTTACACTTTTCTCAGCTTTGACAGAAAATTAAATTTTCTCGGATTCACAACTAAAATTAAACTACCTCAGCAAAAAGAAGGCGCAGCCGGAATAACCGCTGCCTGGCTTAATTCCGGTGTAGGAGATATTGACGGAAGAGATAATGACACCAGACAGATAGGAATGTTGTCAACTTTTGACAATGAATTTTATTTTGGAACCGGATTTCTTTTATCTGAAAAACTTTCACTGGGTGTTGGTTTTAAACTTTATTATTCCCAGCTTTTTGAAGATGTTTCTACAACATCTTTTGCTCTTGATTTCGGTGGCATATATAAAGTTAACAATAATCTTGCTCTCGGTCTTACAATTATTGATGTTGGAGCAAAATACGAATGGCAGACTTCGCAGCTATACGGCAGTAACGGTAATACAACAAAAGATAAGTTTCCAGTTGTTCTGAATCTCGGCGGATCCTACCTTCTTCCGAATGAACTTGGAATAGCTTCACTGGCTCTGCAACAATATTTTAATCCTGATTTTTCATCATCCCAGACTGATACTGTAATTTCTTCAAACACTGAAGCATCAAATAATACCGTGTTAAGATTCGGATTTGAAATTAATGTGGTTAAACAGATTAAAGTCAGAGCAGGGCTGGACAGAATTGACTTTTCTGCGGAAGACTTTGCAGGAAATCTTAAACCTTCTTTTGGACTGGCTGTTGATAAGAGTTTTTCTAAAAGTGTAAATCTTGGATTCGATTATGCACTACAGATCGAACCGTTTTCTTCCGATATAATTCAAAATATCGGGTTAGTTTTTAAATTTAAATAATTTTAACAATAATGGCTCGAAGTAAATTTATATTAACAATAATTCTTTTATTTTTTTCAGTTGCTTTATTAAAAGCTCAGAATGAGGGTCCAGGAAATACAGGATTTGCTGTGCTAAAGCTCGGAGTCGGAGCAAGACCTATTGCAATGGGTGAAGCATTTTCATCAATTTCAGATGATGCAACAGCAGTGATCTACAATCCGGCAAGACTGAGTTTCATTGATAAAAGCAATGTGATCGTAATGCATAATGAAGTTATGCAGGATGTGACAAATAATTTCATCGCGGCAAAATTTCCTCTCAGCAGTAAACTTGTTCTTGGCTTTGGTCTTTTATCCACCAGTATCACCGGAATTGAGATCAGAAATATTCCCGGTGCAGCTATAGATAATTTTGATGCCAATAATCTTTCTGCAGGTCTTTCTTTCGGTTACAAAGCAAGTCCAAATATTTTTGTGGGAATTACAGGAAAATACCTCTATGAAAAAATTTATGTTGATGATGCTTCAGGTTTTGCATTTGACTTTGGAGGAAATTATGTAAAAAATAATGTAAGCTTTGCACTTGTCTTCTCAAATCTCGGCTCAGTAAATTCATTGCTTAACCTTGAAACAAATATTCCTGCCGCTGTGAGATTTGGCGGAAGTTATAAAATTTCAAAAGAGAAATTAAGTTTTTTATTTGGTCTTGACGGATATAAAGTACTGGACGGAGGAAATTTTCATGTCAATGCCGGCGGAGAAGCCGGTTTCAAAGACATGGTTTTTTTAAGACTCGGATATCAGACACAATATGAAAATAAAGGATTCACTTCCGGTGTCGGTTTCAAATATAAAGCCGTATACTTTGATTATGCCTTCGTTCCTTACAGCAGCGGTTTTGGAAACAGTAATACTTTTTCACTTGGACTAAATTTCTGACCCCAGCATTTTATCTTTCTTATTTAGTGTATTAATGCCTTCATTTTTATTTAAAGCAGATTCTTTCTTAAGCAGCGAAAAAAATATATATAAAATGATTATTTTTCTCGTTGCTTTTTTATGTATTGTAAAACTTCCAATGTTGCTGACAACGGACATTCAGCCATGGGATGAAGGAATGTATGCAACAAGAGTTTTATCAATTCATACAAACGGTGATTTTTTTGATCAGAGTTCTCATTCGATCGGAAGGTTTTACTCAGGCTCACATCCGCCGCTGCTGATCTGGATTGGTTATGCTTCCACTGTGATTTTCGGAGTCAATTCCGCAGCTCTGAAGATCATTCCGTTTATTTTCAGTCTTCTCTGTGTAATTATTATAATATTAATGGGAAACAAAATATTTGATCCGAAAACAGGATTATTTGCAGCAATGATATTTTCCAGTAATATTATATTTAATGTATTTTCAAAAAGATTTCAGTTCGATTATCCTTATACTTTCTTTATTTTACTTTCCTTTTATTCGATCATACTTTTTAATGAAAATAAAAACTACAGGTATCTTTTGATGAGCGGTATTTCATTCGGATTTTGTCTGATGGTAAAAATACTGGTTGGTTTTTACATTCCGCTGATATTGTTCATAAGTTATTTTTTCATTAAAGATAAAGTTAATTTTAAATTAAAAGATCTTATATACCTTACACTGATCGGTGTGATCATTGCTTTACCCTGGCATGTTTTTATGTTTATGAAGTATGGTTCGGAATTCACGGATTTCTTTTTTAAATTTCATATAGTTGACAGAGCATTGATCGGTGTGGAACATAATGAAAAAAATTCCGGCGCGTTGTACCATGTCAATTATCTTCTTACAATTATTCCGTACAGTATTATTATATTTTTTTCCATGATCTATGATCTTAAATCCTATTTTAAATTAAGCCCATGGAAGATATTCCTCTGGATATGGTTCGTCACCGGTATGATTATTCTTGCACTTTTTAAAACGAAACTTGAGGTTTATATTCTGCTTGTTCTTACTCCCGGCTGTATCTTAATGTCTGAATTTATTAAGGAAATTGACACAAAAAGTCTTTTCGCCAGAACACTTATGATCATTGGTATTTTTTTAAATATTCTCTGGTTCGCTACTGTTTCCTGGAGACCTGAGATAAAAAATATTTTAAGCCATACCGAATATTTTGTTTTGATCCCGTCAGCAGTTCTTTCAATTTTTTTACTGTATTTTATTTCCAGAGAGCTTGCGGATAAAATTAAACTTAGCAAATTTTATTACTATTTTATTTTACTTTTCTTTGCAGGAATTAATGTTTTTTATTTTATCAAAGTACCTTTCTGGGAAAATGATTTTCAGATCACAGAAATTAAAAAGAGCATTGATGAAAGCGGAAAAAAGAAAATTGTATATGTTGCAACGAATTACCGGCATAACCCTCAGTTCAGTTTTTTCTTTAACGGACTTGATATCGGCTGGAAAAACAATGAGTATGAACTGCTGTTTCTTGACACAAAGACAGGAACTGATTCTGTAAAACAGGTTCTTGAAAATCTTCCAAAGAATAATTATGAGATCATTGTGGAGAAAGAGGGTATCAACAGAGCAGTTTATAAGGAATCGCACTTGTTCATACCATCGGATTTTATAATGGTAAAACATTCGCCCGGGTATGAACTTTATAAAAATTAATTTTATTGTCTCTCATTGATAAATGTAATTAAAACAGAAATCGGCAGTGATCTTGAATGGAAAGAATTCCTGAGAAATCAATACAATTTATTTTTTGATTTCAGATTCAATTCTTACAATGATACTTTTAATAAAAATATTAAATGGCATCATCTTAAATTCAAAGATTCTGAGACAAAGAAAATTCTTGCTGTAATGATAGGATGTGAAAAGATCACAGACGGTAAGCTTACTTATGTATCATGTGAAGGCGTAAGTTTCGGAGGTTTTCTCTGGAAGAAGAAAATTAATCTGATAAACTTTCTTGAGATAACTGAAAGTCTATTGAAATATCTTCATGAAAACAATTTCAGTAAATGCATATTGAAAAATCCTCCTTTTCTTTATAACAGAAATCCAAACGAAGAAACTGAGTATGCTTTAATTAAAAACGGATTCTGGGTTTCTTCTGTCTCCGTCTCAAATATTATTGATCTGGAAAAATTCGAATTCAGAAAAATTTCCGAGCCCAAAAAAAGATCCATAAGAAAAACCTTAAAGAAAATTGACGTGGAAATTGTTTTAAAGGAACTGGATACGGAAAATTTCAAAGTATATTATGACATTCTATATAATAACAGAGCATTGAAAAATGTCAAGCCGACTCACTCTCTTGAAGAGCTGATTTTTCTGAAGAAAAATTTTCCAAATGATATTGTTTTATTTTCTGCGATCATGGATTCAAAAGTAGTAGCTATCTGCATTTTGTTTTCCATAAACAAGGAAATGATCCTTAACTTTTATCTTGCTGATGATGAAAACTACAAAACTGAAAGAGTCTCGGAATATATACTTTATAAATCTGTTGAATGGGCAAAAGAAAATAATTTCAAATATTATGACACAGGCACATCTGATTCCGGCGGCAAACTTTTAGAAGGTTTGTTTGCATTCAAAAAAAATTTCCTTGCAAACGGTTATTTAAGAAAATCTTATGAAATTGATATTAATCAAAAAAAATTTAAAAATTGAATATTAAAAATAAAAAAATACTGCTCACAGGCGGTGCAGGATTTTTCGGAAGTAAACATGCTGACAGACTTATCGGCAAAAACGAGATCCTCATTTATGATAATTTTTCCAGAGATTCCCTGAAGTATAAAAAAATTAAATCCGGAAATCTGAAAATTGTAAATGATGATGTTCTGAATTTTGATTCGCTTAAAAAATGCTGTGAGGAATTTAAACCTGAGATCGTGATTCATCTGGCGGCAATTGCCGGAATAGATACTGTAATTATTGATCCTATAAAAACACTGGATGTGAATATTAACGGCACGATGAATCTTTTGAAAGCTTTGAAAAAATATTCATCTATACTGGAAAGATTCCTGGATTTTTCAACCAGTGAAGTTCTTGGTGCTTATGCATATAAATCAAATGAAAAATCACAGACAAATTTTGCTCCGGTAGGAGAGGGGAGATGGACATATTCCATCAGTAAGGTCACGGGCGAGCATCTTGTTCACAGCTTTTACAAACAGTACGGCTATCCCTGTGTTACGATCAGACCGTTTAATATATATGGTCCGGGTCAGGTTGGAGAAGGCGCAATTCAGATTTTCATTAAAAATGTCGTGAAGAATAAAAATATTGAGATACACGGAGAAGGGGATCAGATCCGCTCCTGGTGTTACATAGACGATATGATCGACGGAATTGATCTTTGTCTTACAAATAAAAAAGCTGTTGGTGAAGTAATAAATATTGGTAATCCCAAAGGAACAATTACTATTTCTTCCCTTGCCGAAAAAATTGTATTTCTCTGTAAATCAAAATCCAGAATAGTTTATATCCCAAAAAATTATGTTGATGTAGAATTAAGAATTCCAAGTATTGATAAAGCTAAGGAATTACTTGGGTTTGAACCTAAAGTTGATTTGAATGAAGGTATTCTCAGAACTTATAAATGGTATAAATTAAACAGAAAGTAATTCTTATGAAAATTATAGATTCACACATTCATATCGGAAAGTGGAGTGATATTTTTTTCAATTATGAATCAAGTGTCACAGAAGCAATTGAAGTTATGAAAAATTCTGGTGTTGAAGCTGCTGTCTGCATGCCGACTGATGCTACCGGCAATGAAGAATTGTTTCTTCAGACAATAAACAATGTGGATTTCAAATTTTATTTTAATGCATGGATAAATCCTGAAGATAAAGATCTTGACAGCTTTCTTGAAAAAAGAATAGATGAAATTTCTTTGTTTAAAATTCATCCCTCAATACAAAGGAAAAGGATCACTGACGAATCTTATGACAAATATATCAGGATTGCATCGGAAAAAAGAAAGCCGGTTGTTGTTCATTGCGGCAGATGGCAGGAAATTGCAGGTTATAAATTTCCGCTGGATCTGGCGTGTAAATATCCGGACCTAATTCTGATCCTTGCTCATCTTGGAGGAGATCAGCCTTCTCTTTATCTGGAATGCGCTAAAGAATTGAAAGATAAAAAGTATAAAAATGTTTACCTCGGAACAGAATCTGTAAGAGAATTTTATTTTGTAAATGAAGTTGTCAAAACTACAGGTCCGGAAAAAATTATTTTCGGCAGTGATTATAATCTTGGATTGCCTCTTACTTATATCCCAATAGTTGATTCGCTTAAAATTCCTTCCTCAGAAAAAGAGATGATATTCTCCGGAAACATTCTCCGGTTGATCGAAAACTCCTGAATTCTTTAAAAAATTATTCTGATTTACTTAACTCAAGTTGACCGCTTATAACTTTTAAAAGGGTTATCCTAACAATTATTCTATTGTATTAGTGGTTATTCGTGCAATTAGTGGCAGATTCTTTGATCTTAAATTTAAGACGGTCAACTTAAGTTACTTAACTTATTTTCAAACTTAAAATTTCCTCCGGCATCAGATTTAATTTTAAAAGTATTTGTTACTGAGTTTAAATTAAGCGGTCCGTAAATATGCGGGAATTTGTAACCGGAATTATACAGGTCTTCTGTAATAATTTCAGAAGTAACCAGCTCTTCATTGATACAAAGTATTATCAGCTGTTTCCTTCCCCGGAAAAATCTGTTCGCAGACTCTTCTATTTTCAAAATGTCCGAACAATGAATGAAACCTACTTTTGTAAATGATTCAGGAATGTAAAAATCTCCGGAAAGATCTGCATCAGGGTTTTCCGCATCGATAATATGGTAAATCATAATTTTCTAAAAATTAATTTTGATACCAAATTAATTTTGCTGAAGTGAAATTACAATCCCTTTTATGTTTAATCTCTCATTTGAAATAAATAATTTAGATAAACAATTAATCTTTGTTGGCAAAGTTTAAATACGTGATTTCGGGTACTGCTTTATAAAATTATAAAATAATTATTGCCTTTAAAAATTCTTCACATAGCGCCTCAAAATGTTGCCGGAATGCCGTTGGATTTTGTGAAAATGCACAGGGAGTTTGGCGCTGAATCTGATCTGATTACCCTTTACAGAAATTCTGTCAGCTTTGAAGAAGATATATGTCTGGACTTTCAGCTTCCGTCCGGTAAGAATGCAAGACAATGGAGGAATAATAAAATTGAAAAAAGATCTGACGCCGTCCTGAAATTTAACAAACCAAAAAACATTTTTGAAAAAGTTTATTTCTTTTTGAGAGATGAGACTAATAAAAAAAAGATCAAAGAAGCCATTAATAAATATGATCTTTTTAATTATGACATTTATCACTTTGACGGGGGAATGGATCTATTCCGTGATATGAGATTTGCAAAAGAACTGAAAAAGAGGAATAAAAAAATTGTTTGTTGCTATTTTGGAAGTGATCTGAGATCTAGAGGGGTATTTAAGGAGCTTGACGATATGAGCGATCTTAATCTTACAGTTGAGTTTGATCATCTCTCATTGCATAATAAGATAAATTATATTTATTTCCCTTATAACGAGAAGAAATTTTCTCTTAATATTAAGAATAATAAAAAAATAAAGATCATTCATTCTCCAACAAACCGCTTATACAAAGGCACTGAGAAAATTATAAAAGTCATAAATGAAGTTAAGAATTTGCGGAATATAGAATTTATTCTTCTTGAAAATATTGAAAGAAATAAAGTACTTGAAATAAAAAATTCGTGTGATATTGCCATTGATCAGGTCGGAGGGGAATACGGTGGGACAGGTTACGGTAAAAATTCGATCGAGAATCTTTCGATGGGAGTGCCTACCATAACTGAATTTTCTGATGAATATCTTAAATTTATTAAAGATAATCCTTTTATCCATTCTGATATTAACTCACTGCAAAAAAATCTGATCAGCTTAATTGACGATAAATTATTGCGGGATGAAATTTCAGTTAAAGGAAGAAATTGGGTGGAAGAATATCACTCTTTTTCTTCGGTAAATAAACAACTGAATGGTTATTATGAAAAGTTTAATATTATATGAAAGAAAACAAATCACATGTTAAGGAATTATTTTCCCACACAGTTATTTACGGGCTGGGTATAATACTTAATAAATCTGTGAACTTCATTCTTCTTCCTGTTTATACAAATTATTTTCCGCCTGAACAGATTGGTCTTTTTACTCTTGTTCAGTCTATATCTCTGTTCCTTGGAGTGATCTATACTTTTGGAATGGAAACATCTTTTCTGAAATATTTTATTTCTTCCGAAAACATAAAATCTAAATCTGAGATTTATTCTTCTACTCTTATCTTTCTACTTGTTACTTCATTTGTATTATCTGTTATTGTTTATTTTGCTTCAGGAAGTATAGCATCAATTTTTAATTTCAGCAACTATTCTGAAAGTGTATACCTTCTGAAAATTTTGTGCATCGTAATGTTCATAGACACACTTTACAGATTTCCGCTTTTGCTTTTCCGTGCAGAACTCAACACGAAAACCTATGCATATATTAATCTGTTTACGTTTACAGTAAACATAATCAGTAATGTAGTCTTAATTATCATAATGAAAAAAGGTGTCGAAGCGATATTTTATTGCTATATCATTTCTGCGTTTTTAACCTTGCTGGCAGGATTATTCCTAACAAAAAAATACTTAACTTTTAAAATAGATTTCAAAACCGTTAAAGAACTTTTCAGATATGGTAATAAATTTATATATATCGGAATGTTTCTGATACTGATAGATATGTCAGACAGATTTTTTTTGAAATATTATTTTGATGAAGGTCTTGTAGGAATTTACTGGGCAAATTACAGACTGGCAACCGTTATGAGTCTTGTCATTGCTGCATTCTCATTTTCATGGACTCCGTATTTCCTGAATCTTTCTGACAATCCCGGTAATAAGATTATCATTTCGAATATTTTCACATACTTTGTTTTTGCGGGGTTGACAATGTTTCTGATATTTTCTGTTTTTATGAATCATCTTGTAAAAATTTCTATATTCGGATTTAATATTCTTGATGAAAATTACTGGTCAGGGCTTGTGATCATTCCTGTTGTTCTGCTTTCCTATTTCTTTTCAGGTTTATATTCAGTCTTCAATGCTGCGCCAT
>DAIPYE010000051.1:0-17677 GCA_036782915.1 Bacteroidota bacterium
CCGCCATTTGTTGTTTTAACTATAGTCCCGTTATCACCTGCAGCCCAGCCGGTATCATCATTTATAAATTTAGATGACCATAAATAACTTGAAGTAACAGAGCCGTTTAATTTAGATTGCCAGATGGACCCTCCATTAACAGAATTTAAAATTAAACCGTTAAATCCTGCTGTCCAGCAATTTTGTCCTGTTGGATCTATGCATTCCACGCTGTTGAATCTGATGTTATTTCCTGTCAATCCGCTTGATTGCTGTATCCACTGTGAGCCGCCGTTTGTTGTTTTTATTATTACATTATAATCGCCAACTGCCCAACCTGTATTCTCATTTATGAATTTCATGGAAAAATATGTTGCTCCTGTTCCGCTTTGCTCCTGAACCCATGAATTGCCGCCGTTTGTAGTTTTGAATATTTTGCCGAATCTGACTCCGGCCCAGCCAGTTGTTTCATTAATAAAAAATACAGAATAAACCCATGGCTCATTAAGCTGACTTGACCATGTTTCTCCGCCATCGGTTGTATTGATTATTCCATTATCTCCCGAGATCCAGCCGGTAGCCGAATTGACAAAATAAGAGCTGAACAAATTTTCACCTGTTCCACTTTCCTGACCAATCCAGATAGTGCCTCCATTTGTTGTCTTAAGGATCATTCCATAATGACCTAAAGCCCAGCCGGTATTTGAATTGACAAAATTAATTTCCTCGAGTAATACATTTGTATTACTGTTTTGCAATGTCCAGTTCTCTCCGCCATTTGTTGTTTTAACTATAGTCCCGTTATCACCTGCAGCCCAGCCGGTATTTGAGTTAACAAATGAGACACTCCAAAGATAGGAATTTGTTAAAGTATTTCTTTTGATCCAGCTTTCACCTGCATTCGATGTTTTGAATATTGAGCCGTCTCCCCCTGATGCAAATGCTGTGTTTTCATCAGTAAACTCTATATCTGTAAAATCAGGATGATAAGAACCTGAATTTAAAATAAACCAGGAAGATTGTGAATATAAACCAGGGGATAATATAAAGATAAAAATAGTCAGAGAGATGAATTTTATAAATGGATTATTCATTGTTGCCTCCGATATATTAATTGCGAAGAATTTCTTTATTTAATATAAAATATTTCCCTCTCATATGAAGTGTAATAATAAATTCAACTCCGGCTTTAATAATAATACAGAGTTAATTACCGTTAGTAATATAAATACTTTTTAAGTACTTTAAATTTACAAGGCTTATTTTGAATGCAGAATTATTGAGACTTCCCGATAAGGACAAACAATAGAAAAATTATGTGAAATCAATTAATAGTGTGATTTAAGTTTATAATTATTAGCGTTCAAAATGATTTTGAGAGTGACCTGAAAATAGGAATAAAGCAGCATTGTAATAAAGGGCGAAGTTTAATATCAATTTCTGTAAAAGTAAATCAACAATTTTAATCCCGCATTTTTGTACAAATGCCGGATGTTGTGTCAATAATGTCTGATTTTAGAATGTCTAAAATATGGAAGAATTTAGAAGATTTTGTAAATAAATTTTAATAATCTTGGTTGTGCCACATCTTAAGGTATGCCACATTTTAAAATGTGGCACGAGTAGATTTTTGTGTTTTCAAATAACCAATAATTTCTAAGTTTTTTAATATTCTACCAAAAATAAAACAATTACACATTAAAGATTCCGGGATTTCCATAAACAAATTAAGTTTTTTAAACTACATTTTTTTCTTTCTTAATTTCAAATTGTTTTAAAATCTTTAATTCTAAAATACAATTTCCTTTGTAAGATTAAAAATTGTTTTGACAATGTCATTTATTTTTATTCTGAAAATATTTTGAACAAATTCGAGTATAATTATTTTTTTAAGTAATTCAACCGGTTTAATTGATTATTGAATTATCTTTTTAATTTCTTTTGGAAAAAATTGGCTTCAAATTAATTTCACTCCAATATTAAACTTGATATGTTAAAAGGATAGAATTAATTTTCAGAAATCAGAATTTACGAATTAATTTCGTAACGTTTCCAAAAAAAATTCCAAAAATAAATATTGATTCAAACTAAGCGAACAACTTTTTTAATTCTCTGTGTTTTTTTTATAATGCTTACCTGTGTATCTAATTTGTTTGCATCTAATGCCGGACCGGATCCGGAAACACTTCTCTCAAGTATTGGTATTGCGATCCTTGCTGCCACAGTGCTGGCATTTACAGCTCATTTTTTAAAGCAGCCGTTATTACTTGCATACATAGCCGCAGGTGTTATCATTGGTCCAAAGATAGGATTCGGATTCATTCAGAATGAACGTGACATTGAAACAATATCTCATATCGGACTAATACTGCTTTTATTCATGATCGGTCTGGAAATTGACATAAGGAAATTAAAAGAAGTTGGCAGATCGTTACTTTTGTCAGGAACGATGCAGTTCATTATATGTGTAATGCTGGGACTGTTATTTTTCTATTTGATTGGTTTTACAAACGGCGGGGGGAATTATAATCTTTTCTATCTGGCGGTTTGCTGCGGCTTAAGCAGTACAGCAATTGTAGTAAAGCTATTATATGGAAAGTTTGAACTTGATACGCTTGCGGGGCGCTTAACTCTCGGGATACTTGTATTTCAGGATATCTGGGCGATCATTATGCTGAGCATTCAATCGGACCTTACTAACCCTGATGTCATTTCAATATTACTGTCATTTGTTAAAGGAGCGCTTGTAGTTTTAATAAGTCTTTTGGCCAGTAAATATATTCTGCCAAAATTGTTCAGGGCTGTCGCAAAAACTCCGGAGATAGTTCTGATCGCTTCACTTGGATGGTGCTTTTTCATCTGCGGACTTGCCGGCGTTTTCGGGCTGTCTCTTGAAATGGGTGCGCTGATAGCAGGTGTTGCAATTTCAACATTCCCCTATAATCACGATGTAATTGCAAAAGTAATTAATATAAGGGATTTCTTTGTAACATTGTTTTTTGTAGGACTCGGAATGCAGGTATCAAATCCTGCTGATAACCCGGAAGTGCTGTTATACTCTTTATTAGCAGCAGTATTTTTGATCTCATCAAGATTCCTGTCAATTTTTCCTGTGCTGTATCTTTTAAAAAACGGGAACAGGGTAAGCCTGCTGACTTCGATAAATCTTTCGCAGATCAGTGAGTTCTCACTGGTTATTGCAGCTCTCGGACTGGCAGCCGGACATATAACACCTGATATACTGACCATAATTATTTTTACATTTGTCATAACCTCTGTTACATCTACATACATGATCAAATACAGCAACTCATTACAAAAATTTCTAAGCAGTATAATTATGAAAATTGGATTCACTGATATGGGAAATGTGGAAAGTAAAACCGGTGATTCGGATCACAGGGAAATTGTCTTGCTGGGCTTCTTCAAAATTGCCAGCTCGTTAATAAATGAAATTGAAATATATGATGAAAATAATGAAGACGGTGTTTGCATTCTGGATAATCTGATGGTAATTGATTTTAATCCCGAGGTTCATAAAAAACTAACTGATAAAGGTATAAAAGCATATTACGGTGACATAAGCCATATTGATACTTTGTTCAATTCCGGGATAGAGCATGCAAAGATCATTATTTCAACAATACCGGATTCTATCTTAGTTGGCACAAGTAATATAAAATTACTGAGCAATATAAAATCGCTGGCGCCGGATGCTAAAATAATTGTTACATCAGAAAGTCCGGATCAGGCAATTGAACTATATGAAAAAGGAGCTCACTATGTGCTTATGCCGAGAGTTCTTTCTGCAACTGGTCTTGTTGAAGTATTGAAAACATTCCTGAATCATAATACTGATGATATTATGTATGATCAAATGGTAATGCTGAAAATCAGGAATGAGATAATAAAGTAGAGGAATACATTTGGTTATCACGATTGTTTCGGCGTATCATTTCTATATTGATTAAGCAATGCGAAATCGATCCTGAGAACTCAGGAAGACTTCGGGACGATCTCCTGAGTCAGGTAATTTTGTTAATGATTTTTTCCAATACAGATTTATTCTTAATCCTTTTTAGAGAATATTCCCTCTTCATCGCTTCAGATTTAATCTCATATTCTTCATAGTACACTATTTCCCGCGGAATATAAGCTTTAGTTGAAATACTTTTTCCATTGTTGTGATGATTAAGCCTTATTTCCAGATCTGAACAATGACCGATATAATATCTGTCTTTAATTTTACTTTTTAAAATATAAGTATAATGCATAAATAAAAAATGCCGATTTTATTAATCGGCATTTTGCGGAATTTACGAGACTTCCCGAGTCCTCGGGACGACCTTTTGATTCTGGCGGAATCGACGAGACTCGAACTCGCGACCTCCTGAGTGACAGTCAGGCGTTCTAACCAACTGAACTACGACTCCTTTATAAATTTAAAATTTCTCTTTTTCTTCCTTGAATCAACGAGACTTCCCGAGTCCTCGGGACGACCTCCTGAGTGACAGTCAGTCCCGAAATCTCGGGATAACCAACTGAACTACGACTCCAGTTTTTCTTAATGTGCAATATATACTAATTAAAAAACTTTTTCAAGGTTTGATAATTTCCGAAGAGTTCTTTTTAGTTATTTTTCTTTCCGGAATTGCAATTAATTATCAAAAAAATATCGAACGAGAAGGAAAATCGGATGATTTTTCACTTCCAAGTTTAAAACTTAACTTGCAGGGGATTCTAATCCAACTTTATTTTTATTTGAAATATAATATTCTGTTTTCATCTTCAGCCATTTAATGCTCAATGGTTTTTCATTCGAGATAAGTTGTATTAATTTGAATTCTAAATTATCTAAGATCTTTTTATTAGGATTCTCATTCAACTTCATCAGCCAGTTGAATGCTTTGCAAAAAGCAATTGAGTTTCTTATAAATTCATTTGGTATTTTTCTGTTTTTCCTGTGAAACTCTCTCAATTTTTTTAATTCAATGAAACATTTTTCATATTCCTTCAACTCAAATAAAGCTTTTAATCTTATGGTCATAACATCAATATAAAAAACAGGTTTTCGTGTTTTTATTTTATTCAGGAAATCAATTGACTCACTGTATTTTTGCGTCTCGAAATTTAATCTTGCATTAAATAAATTAATATTATCTTCTCTGATCGGTTCCGGAATAAATTTAGAATAATTTTCCATAAAATTTTTAACCCAACTGAATTTCTTCAAACTCAAAGCAGCAATTACAATATCCCGAGTAATATTGAAAAAATAATAATCATTATTAAAATCTTTTGTCAGACCTTCTTTGAGTTTTTGTTTTACAAGATAAAAGAATTCCTGCATACCATTTTTTTCACCGGAGTTTAAACGCTTGAAACTGTAATTAATTAACAAATAATAAAATCTGAATCTATACTCTTTTGAAACAGAATTCAAATTGTTGAAAAAAATTTTCTTTACTTTATTATAATTCTCATTTTCATTAATACCGTTCATGCATAATAAAAGCAGGTAAGTAAATTCAATCAGATTATTTTCTATACTTTTCTTTTTATCTGATTCACTATTTAAAGAATAAAGAATCTGCTTCATATCCAGATTTTTATATAGTATTTCAGCATATGTCTCGGGAATTATCTTTCCAAAATGCCTTAAACGCCATAATTCAGTCATTTCCATTAATAATTCCAGTAAATACAATTTCGTTCTCCTGTTATTTATTACATTTAAATTTGCATCGTATTTCTTAAGTGCACTTGCAGTTTTAAGGTGGTCTATATTTTTATTTGAAATGAAAAAAAATAAATTGAAGTCAAAGTCGGTTATTGGTTTATCGTGATATTCAATTATTAAATCCTTAAACTTTAAGTTAAATGAAGAATTCAGATTTCTGTTCCTGAGTTCATCAAGAAGTAAAACGGATTCATTTAATTTGTTCCTATCCAAAGACTTTAAAAGAAGAAATTTATCCGCAATTTTTGCCAGTTCCGAACACCTGTTCCATTTTGTTTGACTTTTGATCTTTTTATTATTCGAGACGGATTCAGAATCTGATATTAATAATGTAAGTATTTCCGTATAATCTCTCTTCCTGGAAAACAAACCGCTGTTTGCAAATTTTAAAAATTCTGTTTTCTCGGATTTTGTAAAAGAATTGTATTTTTTTAAAAAACTTAAAGATCGATCTCTGTTCACTAACTTAATTTTATTATAGTTTAGAAAAATATTAATTAATTATTTGTGATAACTAAAGTTTAATAAGTGAATTGGGGGTAGTTTAAAAAATACATAGTATTGACAAAAAATTCAATTAATATTAATTTTGTATCGTTTTATACATTAATTCTTCTTAGCTCCTAAAAAAAATTTTCTTAACTCAAATTAATCAAAAATTTATGGAATTTAAAAAAATGTTTCTACCTCTTCTCGCTTTTTGTATTTTACTTTCTTCCTGCGGAAAGAAGGATGAAACAGGTAAAACAGATTCAAAAGGGGCAGATTCGGTAACCGTCAAAACAGCCGAAGAAGCTTTTCTTTTCTGTTATTCTCTTGCAATAATGGATATTACCAGAAGAAAACTTACAAATGCAACAACCCCCGGAACAAGTGCCGCTCCAATCAATCAATTTGCAAATATGAGTGCATTTCCTGATTATAAATTCAAAGATGTTGTTAGACCAAATGCGGATACTTACTACTCTACTGCTTTTTGTGATCTTTCAAAAGAGCCGCTCGTATTATCATTGCCGAATACAAATGACAGATATTATTTGATGCCAATGCTTGATGCTTATTCAAATGTATTCAGTTCACCGGGAAAAAGAACCACCGGTACAGAAGCCGGGAATTTCCTGATTGCAGGACCGAAATGGAATGGAACTGCTCCTGCAGGAATGAAAGAAGTTATAAAATCACCGACTGATATGATCTGGATACTTGGCAGAATTCAGTGCAATGGGGCTGCAGATGGTGAAAAAGTAGTAATTCCTATTCAGAAAAACATTAAACTGATTCCTTTGAGTTCATGGGGAAAAGATTATACACCTCCTGCCGGAACAATAGATCCGACAGTTCCAAAAGATGATCCGAATAATACAGTTCTTAATATGCCAATTGATCAGTTTTTCAATTATGCAAATGGTCTTATGGTAAATAATCCTCCTGCTTCAGCAGACAAACCTGCTATGGATGCGTTTGCAAAAATCGGCGTCGGACCGGGAGCAAAATTTGATATGAGTAAATTTACTCCTGAAGTTCAGGCAGCTTTAAAAGGAATTCCCAAAAAAGTTTATGCAGCTTTTGACAAAGAATTGGCACAGCCGAAAAAATTATATAACGGGTGGAATATCCTTATAAAGGGAATGGGTTCTTACGGAACAGATTACGCTATGAGATCTTTGGTAACTTATGTTGGACTGGGAGCAAATCTTCCTCAGGATGCAATTTATCCTTCAAACAGTCTTGATCAGGATGGCAAACCGTACAACGGTGCAAATAAATACGTTATACATTTTGATAAAGGATTAACTCCTCCTGTCGACGGATTCTGGTCACTGACCATGTATAATCAGGCAGGATATTTTATTGAAAACCCAATTAATACATATGCTGTAGGTCATGGCGCTCCATTTACATATAATGCAGATGGTTCTCTTGACATTTACATTCAAAATGTATCTCCGGGTAAAGATAAGGAAAATATCTGGTTACCTGCGCCCGCCGGTGATTTTAATGTAATGATGAGATTATACTGGCCGAAGGAAACTATGATTAATGGTACTTGGGTACCTCCTGCAATTAAGAAGCAGTAATTTTTGTAAAATCAATAAACTCAGAAAATAAATTGTAGTCCACGTTAAGAACCCGCGTTTCTATATCTCGTTCCCAATTTATTGATTGGGAACGCAGATATATTCAACTTCTGAAACTGTATTCAATTAGATTCATTGCCGTCCATACATATTTAGAAAATTAATTTACAATAAATTTTAAAATTATTTAAAAATTTTAATGTTATAATATCGGAATTTTTAAATCATCCCTTTAATTCCCTTTTTGAGAATAATTTATGCTGACTAAAAATTTTCGTTAAAATATTTAAAATCCGTGATATTAGTGAAATTCGTGGCAAGCTATTCTTTAAATTTGACAAATGTGAATTAGAAAAGAATATATTGATTAAATGATACTATGTTTGTATGTTGTATGGCTTTCTTCTCCTCTACCTGTTAAAGTTTGCTTCAATCTTAAACCCAATTATTATGAACAGATTATTATTTTTAATCTTAATTTTAGTTTTTTCTGTAAATTTCTCATTTTCTCAGAATTATAACTGGATCACACCGAATAAAAATTATCTGAAATTATCAGTTGTAGATGACGGAATTTACAGGATCAGCAGAACGGATTTCACAAATGCAGGAATTTCAACTGCGTCTATTGACCCCAGAACTGTCAAAGTTTATAATAAAGGATCTGAAATTCCCCTGTATTTTGTCGGTGAAAACGACGGTGTCTTTGATGTAAATGATTATTTTGATTTTTACGGGACAAGAACTTATGGAGGTCTGACAAAATACTATACTGTTGATAATGCATTATACTATACTAAAGATGAATATTTTAATATGTATTCTGACACAAATGTTTACTGGGTAGGATGGGATGGCAGCAATGGAATCAGATTCACGGATTTTAATTATTCTGATCCCACTTTATACGGGTCTGCTTTTGTGAATGAGAAAGTTCATTTCGAAAAAGATAAAATTTATACACAGGGTGAAAGAGCAAATTCAAATGATTTCAGAAATTTCAACAACGAACTGTTTCAGGGTGAAGGATGGTACTGGGCTAATATGTATAATAATTTTTTTGTGCAGGATACAATTTCTACTCCTTTGCTTTATACAGTTGCTCAAACATGTTCCCTTAAGATTTTTGCTTATCCGTTCGATGTAAATACTTCAGTATACAAAGAACATCTTTTGTTCTTCACTGTAAATAATAATGCTGTTGCCACTATTTATAAAAATGATTTTGACAGATTTGATACTACTATAACTTTTTCCAGCTCTTTGCTCTCAACATCCGGAGTTAATACCATTAAATGTACTTATTATGCTAACGGTTATGACGGCCATGTAAATTTTGATTTTATGAAATTACAATACCCGAAAATATTTAAATTCCGGAATAATCAGTTCGCTGCCGAACTGAATTCTGACACAACTTCAAAGCAATTTAAAATTACCGGTTTTGTGCCTGGAAATCCTGTCAGCATTTTCGATGTAAAAAATAATTACAGAATAACTAATTATACCAACAGTTCTGATACTCTGATCTTTACTGCTAAAAGTAATGCAAAACTTGAAGTAATTAACAAAGCGATTACAAAGAAGCCGTTCAAAATGATCGTCAGGCAGGTTCCTGATCTGGCTTCCGTTTCAAACGGAGTTGATTATTTACTTATTTATAATTCAGTGTTACAAACTCAGGCAGAGCAGCTAAGAAATCACAGGGAATCACATGACGGATTCAGATCTGTAAAAGTGGAGATAAAAGATATTTATGATATTTTTAATTACGGTTTAGAAGATCCGGTTGCTGTAAGAAATTTTACAAAATATGTATACAATAACTGGCAGCTTCCTAAATTTAAATATTTATGTTTACTGGGCAGAGGTTCAGTAGATCCCAAGAAAAATTCCACAACGACTATTTACCAGAATAATTTAGTTCCTGTTGTAGGAAATCCTACATCCGACAGTTATTTTGCTAATTTCAATTTTGGTGCATTCTCATTCGGACAGCAGGTTGCTGTCGGAAGGTTACCGGCTTACACATCTGTTGAAGCTCAGATAATGGTTGACAATATAATATCTTATGAAACCCAGGGTATGGCTGTATGGTGGAAAAATTTTGCTTATGTTGTAGGTGGAGGTACATTGTCTGATCAGCTGTTTTTTCAGAATCTGATGAATCCGATAATTAATAATTACGTCACACCACCTCCTGTATCCGGAAACGCTCATAAAATTTTCCGTACAGATTATACGACTACAGTCACTTATAATTATTCTGATTCTGTAAGAAGAGATATTGATAACGGAGTTTTAATGGCAAATTTTCAGGGACATGCCGGAAACGCTGACTGGGAAGATGCTATGGGTGATCCTACAACTCTCTCTAACTATGGAAAACTGCCTTTTGTTTTAAGTATGACATGTTATACGGGAAAAAATTCAGAATCTACTTTCAGATCTTTTGGAGAAAGGTTTATGAATATTTCAAACAGAGGGGCAATTGGATTTCTCGGCTCTACAGGCTGGGGTTGGGCTTATGCAGGTAATAATCTCCAAAGGTGGATGATGCATGGTTTTGCTGCCGATACTTTAAGAAGGGTCGGGGATCTTGTTAAATTCGGGATGGACAAACTATTGTCGGATTCTTTAAGCTCTCCGACTAGGCATACTATTAATTGTTACGGACTGATCGGAGATCCTGCTGTGACGTTGCCTTTTCCCAAAACACCGGAATTTAATGTTACAAATTCTGATTATAAACTTTCCAATGATTTTCCGTCATTAAATGAAACTGTATATTTTACCGTTTATCCGAAAAACATTGGGCTATTTGCTGATTCATGTAAAATCAGATTCAATCTTAAAAAGAATAATACCACTGCTTTTTCCAGAGATACTGTTTTAAAGAATTTTAAATTTTCTGATTCTGTGTCATTCAGTTTTAAATTAGATTCACTTCAGAATTATAAAGTAGAAGCAATTCTTGATTACAATAACTGGTTTCCGAATGAAAATAAAACAAATAATACCTTACTTATAAATATTCCTCTTAAGAATATTTCGTTCATAACTATCAAGCCTTTTGATAATTCTGTTGTAAAGACCGACAGTGTAGAGTTCATCGGTCTGAATCCTTATACTTCTGTTTATCCCGCTACCATAAAGGTTTTACTTGAAATGGATACAACATTAACTTTTAATTCCCCCATAAAAAAATCATTTGTAAATAGTAATATAACAGGAGTTGTAACAAAGTTTAAAACTTCAATACCTGTATTGAATTCTTCTGTTGTAAATTACTGGAGAACAAATGCAGTAATTAATAACGACAGTTCGGGCTGGACAAAAGCTCAGTCATTTTCTTACAATCCGTCGGCTTTGTTGAATGCAGAAGAAAAGGATGCTTATCAGAATGTTAAAAATCTTTTACCGGATTCGAATAATATTGTTCTGTCAAAATTTAAGAATACACAGTTTTCACAGTATGATATGTACAATACAAATTTCAGTTCAAACGGAATTAAGCTGAACAACCATACTCTTAATATTTCAGTAAGATCCATGGGAAGCTCAGGAGCTGAAATTTCAAATTTCAAAGTTAATGATAAAGGCGTAAATATAGACGGCGGAAGATCTCCCGGACTGAGTATGCTAAAGGTGAAGAAACTGAACGGACATATTATTGAATTTAAAAATTTCAGTGTGACAAGTGTTCTTTCATCTGATTCAATTATTAATTTTTTAAATACATTTGACTCTACTTTCTATCTTATGGCTCTGAATGCTTCCTATGTAGACTATAATCAGGCAACTCCTCTGACAGCCGCAGCTAAATTGAAAATAAAAAGTTTTGGAAGTACAAAAATTGACAGCATAGTTAAATTCGGATGGTTTGATACCTGGAGTTTTATTGGATCTCTCGGAGCTACAGCTTCGAATGTTTCTGAACAGTTTTATTTATATTCACAGGCAATCGGCTGGAGAGAAGCAAACAGTTCACTTTCAAGAACTTACAATGAAACTTACGGCACGGTTTCAAACACTGTCGGACCTGCGCAGAGCTGGAAAGATTTTTCATGGACACAAACTTTGGTCCCGCAAAGTTCAGTTTTGTTCGATGTAATCGGCATTGACAAAAACAACAATCAGACATTGCTGCTTTCAAATCAGAGTAATAATTCATTTACTGATCTCAGTTCGATAAATGCATTTCAATATCCTTATCTTAATTTACTTTCAAAAATACAAATTGATACCGTAACCGGTTATCAGTCATCTGTTCTGAATACTTTAAAGGTAAATTATTTTGCGCCGGCTGAGCTGGTTTCAGACAGAAACTCGCTTAAATTATCCGATACGATCTGCAGTATCGGCAGTGAATTTAAATTCGGCTTTCAGTATCATAACCCGGGCTACATAAATCTTCCGGGAGTAATCGTAAATTTATACAAGTTATCTCCTACTTCAGCTAATCTGATCAAATCAGATACAGTCACTCAGTTTTTATATAAAGACAGTATGCTGACATACTATAATAAATTCATTGTTCCATTTTACAGAGCTTCTTCTGACAATAAACTTCCTGTGTATATTGAACTGATACCGCAGGGTGCTTACAATGATATTTTCACATTTAACAACTCGCGGAATTTTAATTTAACCCTTAAAGATTTTGTAACATCATCTCCTGTTACAATTTACAGCGATGGTGTGATCCTTAACAACGGTGATAAGATCCGGTCAACTCCGGAATTGAAGATTATTTTCCATGAATCTTCAGGAAACAGCAAAATTAAAACTGATACAAGTAAAATTCTTCTCAGATTAAATGATGCGCACGTTCCGTATTTTGTCAGAGGCAATGCCAATTCTCAGTTGAGATTATCTGAAAATGAAATTACTGACGGATCTAACGAATTATCAACAGCGCTTTTTTATTATCCCGAACTGAAAAACGGTTTGAATAAACTTACTGTAATTTATAAAAAGGTTAATAATAATATTACGACAGATACTGTACAGTTTGATTTCTTTGTAAATGATCTGATGACAGTAAAGGATCTGTATAATTTCCCGAATCCGATGAAAGGAGAGACAAGTTTTATATTCAATGTACTGGGTGAAACAGGCATTGCAAACAGCAGAATTAAAATTTATACAGCTGCGGGCAGATTGATAAAGGAAATTAATTTCACTGCGAATGCAGGGTATAATCAGATTTACTGGGACGGGAAGGATAATGACGGAGATATACTTGCAAACGGAACCTATCTTTATAAGCTTGTAACCGAAGATGAATTAAAAACAGAAACGCAGATCCAGAAGCTGGTTGTACTGAGATGATATTTCTGTAAACATTATAAAAAAGTAATTTCTTACTTTTCAAAATAAGCTATACTTGACCCAACCCAGGTTTTATCTTTATTGAAATCCACTCCCATCATTTTCCCTTTGCTGAGGCGGACGAGATTATTGACGAGAATAGGTTTGTCGTTCTTTTTATCTTTCCATACATAAAGCAATCTTAACTCCGCTTTAGCCGGAATATCAAACGTTTTTATAATAGGTTCGTAATTTATTTTTCTTTGCAGTATGTAATCTTTTTTTGCGGAATCAGGAATATTTTCAAGATCAGATTTATTCAATTCGAATTTTACTCCCGCACCGGCAAATGAATAAAGAGGTTTCAGAACATAGTTTTCAAGATCTTCCGGATATTTATCGAATTCACTGAGAAATTTTGTTTCGGGAACATATTTGTTTTTTAAAAACGGAAGTGAATATTTGCTTATCCTGAAAAACCAGTTAGGATGCGCGATCCATTTCACATCAAGCTCTTCGGAAAATCTGAAATTATATTTTATATCCGGTCTGTTTTTAAGTTCATCATAAATTACACGGTTATAAATTCTTTCAATATTTATTCTTTTTCCTTCATGTTCATAAAATAATTTCTTCCCTTCCTTTATGATCTTAGTTATACAGACAGATCTCACTCCTGTAAGTTTTTCTGTACATAAAAAATCAATGTATGTTTTTTGTTTTTCCGGCTCGATCTCCAGAAGAATAACATTTTCAGGATTTGAGTCTCCGAGAAATACTTCCTTCAGTAATTTAATATATGAAGTTTCGTCCAGTCCGTTAAAGTAATTTGTAAAATTTTCCGGGATGCTGTAATTTTTTCGGGTCATTTCATCCAGTAACTGCTGATAACAATACAGAGATGCGAAACCCTGAAGCTCGATCAGCTGAGGTATGTAATTCCCGTTTGCATCTTTACAAATTGCAAAATCAATTGCAAGAAGAGAAGTATGTTCATCTTCATTCGGAACTTCCAGTCCGTCCGGAACGGCGTTTTTTGAATATTCTCTGAATTCCGGAGACTGAAGGGAAGTAAGTATTTCGTTAGAAGCGTTTTCAATTTCAGAAATTAATTCTTTTGAAAGAAATATCGGCGTCTCGGCAATTCTGAAATCTATATGATAATTATATTCATCATCAAGATCTTTTGTTAATGAATGATACTTTTCTTCTGTAAATTCGGAATTAAATTTATCTCTGAGTTTTTGAATCAAATTTATTATGGGGTTTTTATGAAATTATTCTTTAAAAATAAAAAAGATTAAATTTCAATTATGAGGTAAAAAATTTCGGCTTATAAGTTCTGATAAATTTTATAAAAAAATATTTTGCTGGAAAAATTAAATAAGGAACTTTCCTTTTTCCATAACTTTTTCATCTTCGAGCCAGATATCAATATCAATTCCCACGCAATCAATATGAGTGGTCGAAACCCAGTCAGCACCTGTATGTTCGGAATACGGATGACCAAAAGCCATGTGAATGCTTGGAAGTTTTTCATCCTGCAGGATATGACCGATCACTTTTGTCAAAGCAATGTTGGTTCCAATTGCAAATTCACCAACCCTGTTGCTGTTTTCATCTGTCTTTGTATATTCCGTCATTTCATCCAGAAGATATTGATTCGAGCAGCTCATTGAATTTATTCTTGAATCAACAATATCTATAAACAAAGGTGTTTCTTTTAAATCGCCGTATTTCTGACACAGATAATCTCCCACAACTCCGTCGCAGACAAACAAACCCTCTACATTAAGCGGTGATGTGAAAATTTCACCCCCGGGAAGATTTCCCCATTTGTCGACAGAAATGATCCCGCTGGTTTTTAACCATTTTAACTTTGGTGAAAACTCAGCAATTATATCTGTACCGGCATCCGACTTGGCTCTGATGTATCTTGCTCTTCTTGCTTTTTCAATTAATTTCTGACTTAGCTCGTCAATCTTCTGATAATCAGCTCTCATTGCTTCTGTCATGATCTGCTTGTTAATATTCACCATATGGCCGTGACGCATTTTGTTGGCATTGACTACTGAGGTCATTTGTATCCTGGATCTTAACTCTCCGGTCTGCGCCTGAGCACAGAAAATGCTTACCTGTGATTTTGCAAGATCTGCAAGTATCTGCTCCGGCATATCAGGTGTTGGTCTTGTAACATAATCTTCTATGACCATTAAACTGTATTCTGAACCAACTTTTTTTACTTCATGAACTAATGACGAAGCTATTTCTATAGAATCATTATCTGTTATGATTGTAATTCGCTCTTCAGGTTTCAGTCTCAGACATGCGTTGATTGCATTATATGCACCCTGACTTAATTCTTTATCAAAATCGACTTCATCAATAAATGAATTTTTCATATTAAAATTATTTTTTTTGTTTAGGAGTTACTTTTTTTGGTTTTTTTAAATTTGAAACTGGTTTGGATAATAGTCCGGTTTTTGCATTACTAACAATATTCTCTGCAGGACTTTCTTTTATATTTTTTGGCTTGTAATCTAATCCTGTGTTGGTTTCATCGACAATATAATCAACTAATTTTTTAAAATCGTTACCGGATTCTTCGAATTTTCTTAACTGTCTGTCAGCACCTGTTCCCTGCTCCATCATTTTAAAAATATAATTTATTTCTTCACGGCTGCCGAGTTCATCTACCACATCGTCAATGAATTCAAGTAATTCTTTTGCAAGTTCTATAAACGGAACTTCGATCTGTTTCCCGAAATCAATGAGTTTTCCGTTAATACCGTAACGGGCGGCTCTCCATTTATTTTCCATCATCAAAGCTCTTTCATAAATTCTGAATCCGAGATTCTGCTGAATTAATTTATGGAGTTTTACAACAACTGCCTGTATTAAAGCAGCAAGAGCAATAGTTTCATCAACTCTTAACTGGACGTCACAGATCCTGAACTCTACTGTTTTGAAAAACGGATGCGCTCTGATATCCCACCATACTTTTTTTGCATTATCTATACAGTTAGTTTTGATCAGCAAATTTATATAATTGTCATAATCAGAAAGACTGTTAAAATAATCAGGAATTCCCGTTCTGGGAAATTTGTCAAATACTTTTACACGGTATGATTTAAAGCCTGTATTTCTTCCAAGCCAGAAAGGTGAATTTGTGGATAATGCAAAAATATGCGGAAGAAAATATCTGGCAGCATTCATTATATGTATTCCGATCTCTCTGTTTGCAATTCCGACATGAACATGCATTCCGAATATCAGATTTGCTCTTGCTGCTTCCTGCATTTCATTTATAATTTCCACATAGCGCGGATGATCTGTTATTTCCTGATCTTTCCAGTGTGAAAAAGGATGAGTTCCGGATGCTGCAATTCTTAACCCGTGCTGATCTGCAAGCCGTGAAAGTGATGTTCTTAGTTTTGTAACCTGTGATCTTGCCTCTTGTATATTTTTGCAAATGTCTGTTCCTGTTTCAATAACAGAAGCATGCATCTCCGGTTTTATATTTTCTTTTAATAAAAGTTTCCCTTCTTCGAAAATCGCCTGAATGTGTGATTGCAGCTCTCTTGAAACCGGATCAATGATTTGAAACTCTTCTTCTATTCCTAATGTATATTTTTCTTCCATTTTAAATTCAGATATTTAAACTTATTTAGATTTACTTTTTTTCTTTACATCAGATTTTGGAGATTTAGCTTTTTTTTTTACTTCTGATCCGTAATGCAGAGATTCATTATTTGCGAAATTTCTTACAAAACTTCCCCAAGTCAGATTATTCAATCCGTCCTCATGGTTTTTTGCTCTTCTTATTGCCATATTTGCTACAGATTCTACAACCCAGTCGAAATTTTCCTGCCCAACAGAATTTACATCAGCATCCGGTGCGGGATTACAGAAATCAATTGCAATTGGAATTCCGTCTCTGACTGCAAACTCTACTGTATTTATATCATATCCCAACGCATTATTCAATCTTAATGTATAATCTTTGATTGTATTCAGCAGCTCCTGACTTGCAGGTGCAGCATTTGAAACATATCTGAGATGATGGGGATTTCTTGGTTCGTAAGGCATGATCAAAACATCGGTTCTGTCGATACAATAACATCTGAAATAAAGGTCAAAATTGATTTCTTCCTGAAGCATCATTACAAGTTGCTCTGTCTCCTTGTATTTTTCAAAAAAGTCAGCCGGATCGGTAACTTTATATACACTTTTCCATCCGCCGCCTGAAAATGGCTTGAAATATGCCGGAAAACCGGTATAATTAAATATACTTTCCCAGTCTAACGGGAATCCAAGATTTCTAAAAGAATTGGCGCTTGTATCAGGAGGATTCTGATTTGAAGGAAGCAATACTGTTTTAGGAACAGGAACTCCGATCTTTGTTGCCAGTGCATTATTAAAGAATTTTTCGTCGGCTGACCACCAGAAAGGATTATTTAAAACTGCTGTTCCTGATATCGCGGCATTTTTTAAAAAACCTCTGTAAAAGGGCACATCCTGTGAAATTCTGTCAATTATTACATCATATCCGCAATCTTCTGCCTGA
>DAIPYE010000052.1:0-2435 GCA_036782915.1 Bacteroidota bacterium
TGCCGTAAGCTAAAAGAAGATGAGCAATTGCCTGGTTGCGTAAATTATCACCTGCTTCACTAATGTAAACCGGCATATTAAGACTTAATTCACGACCTGCAAAATCACTGTGAACCTGCAGTATGCTTGCCCATTTGGAAGCAGAATCAGAACCATTTATAAGACTTGTTGCAGCAATTGCACCGGGATTCACAAGAGGATTAATTTCTTTCCCTTTCATTCTTTCAATTGCTGTAATCGAATTAAATACCTCCCCTGTTGCATCAACACCAATTTTATCCTGAAGAGCCTGGTATCCCTGTTCTTCAATTACCTTAGCCATAGTAAATACTTTGGAAACGCTTTGAATTGAAACCATAGATTCAACATCACCCATCGTATAAACCTGACCATCTGTGGTAACAAGTGCAATACCGAAGATGTTTGGATCAACAGTTGCAAGCTCTTTAATATAATCCGCATTTTTACCGTCTGTTACATTTTTATATTTTTCATAAGCTTCTTTTACAACAGTGGTAATATTCTCTTTTGTGAGAAGATTCTTTTGAGCAAATACATTTCCCGAAATAAAAAACACAGAGATAAGTGTTGCTAAAAAAATTTTCATTTGTTTTTCAAAAATAAATGTATTCATTTTGTTTATAATTTTAATTTAAAATAATTTGATCTTTTTAATTTTAATTCCAGCTAAGTATCTTTGAAAAATTATACTTGAATGCAAATCTGACTTCTGAAATTGTTGAATGGAAACTACCGTAATTATCTCTTCTTCCAAAATTGTATTCAACACCTGTCATTACATTACTTACAGGATAGTAGAGAAGATTTACTAAACCGTATTGCCCCTGTTTGTATGCATCCTGAGACTGAAGATCGGTATTTTTTATTGTCGTTACAGAATAGCCAAAAGTGCTTGAGAACAGCTTACTCCAGTTTACATCCACAAATGCAGTTGCTCCCCAAATCGGAAGAGCTTTACCTCTAATGGGCTGATTAACTGTATTTCCTTCGTAATTTCTTGTAACCGCAACATCCACAGGAGCATCGTTCATATAATTTTCCATTCCTTCTCCATAAACATACTGCCCTCTGAAAACTGCCTTTTTACCAATGTTGATGTTGGTACTTATGGCTCCTCCCCATCTGACAGCGCTTCCGTTTAACTGAAGAGTAGCAGAATCCGATACATCTCTCCATTTTATGCTTCCTACAATTCCACCAAGCTGAACATAACCCCAGTTTCCAGTATACCTGTAATGACCTGTAAGATCAGGCACATTGAAAACAGATTTTACAGTTGAGAGTACTGTCGTAAATTCATTTACAACTCCGCCGTCTGCACTGGCACCCGGTTGTTCTAATGCGAATGCTAAATTATCCTGTTTAGTCATAAACGGTGTGTAACGAATTTGAATATTTCTGTAAAATACCATTCCGGTTGGTCCCAAGTATTCAAGTGAATTTGGAAATACATCGATATCCATAAAAGTACTGTTTGTTTGTCCGGCTAGTAATTTCCCTATCGATCCCCATGCCTGACGTAAGCGTATTGTGGTCTGTCCGGCATCATCTCCCACTCCGAACATATCAAATTCGAATTGAGTCTTTAAAACACCTATAGATGTGGGGGTAGTGCTTTTTACTCCAAGGCGGGATTGTCTTACACTGTAAAATATTTTTCCGTCCGGCAAAAATTCGTTCTTGCTTGCAGGAAGCTTTGTGACTCTCAATGCGTCGTACCATTGCGGATTAATTGTTTTAAAATTGTAACCTGCTTCTGCCATTGCGAATCCGTATATCTCAAAAGTATTTTCTTTCTGTGCCTGTACTGAAGTACTAAGCATTAAAAAACTGAAAAAACATAAAAAAGCGATTAATAAAGATTTTGTTTTCATGATTTTTGTTTTTGATTTTTAAATCGTTAATTAAAATTTACTTTTTGTGAATGAAATGAATAGTGATAACGAACATTTTTATTGCCACTTAAAGAACTGCTTTTATCGTTTTGGTGATATTTAAATTTTATAATAAACTTATTTCAAAGTTTTTCCAATTATTAAAAACTATAACAATAAATAAGTATTACGGTGAAAAACTATATGGATATTAAAATTCTTACTGAAAATTAAATGAATATCTTAAATTTAACAAACTTTCATAAATACAAAATTACCCACAATATTTTATTATTATATTAAGTATTTTCGATAAATGAATACAAATTATAAACTTTTAATTCATGTAACTTACCCATTTTCACACTTTATTTTTACCGGAAGAAAATGAATATTACTTTAAAGTTCAAAAAGAAAATGAGCATTAAAAGAAAAAAAAATATAAAGTTTCTTGCAATTTATAATTCCTTTAGTGAAAATGAAAAGATTGAGTTCGGCAAATTCATTAATATTGGTTTAAGCGGTAAAAAGAGGAACTAT
>DAIPYE010000052.1:2445-17581 GCA_036782915.1 Bacteroidota bacterium
TCAATGAAAATAAATGAGAACGGTATAGTTGAAATTCAGGATGCATATAGTGACAGAACCCGTTGGAACAGACTTTCAGAACTTCATCTCCTTGCTGAGAAATTTCTCACATTTAAATCTGCAGAATCTGACAGTCTTCTTAAAAGATTTTTACTGTTGAACGAGTATAATAAAAGAAATCTGTCATTGCCTTTTGTCAATGGTTTTATTGATATGAAAAAAACTCTTACAAAAGAGCCTGTAGTAAATTATGATTACTATATTCTTTATAAGCTTGAAAGTTATTACTTAAAAGGTCTAAAATCGAAAACAGCATCAACAATTTTTGCAGACAATCTGATCCGTTCAGGTTATATAAGAACGGCTGTTTATTTGATAGACATGCTGGAAAATCTTCTGGAACTTTACAATGAAAAATTAGAAGGAGTGATCAGTTCCATTGAACGGGAAGAAGAGTTTTTAAAAAGTTTTGATTTTGACAATATACTTCTCCGTTTGTCTGAAAATTCGAAATCGGGTGATAAACTGTTTCAAATTATTAAGTTTCTGCATCTGATTTATTTAGGCAATAAAGATCCTTTGAACAATGACTATTTAATTAAAGCAAAAAAAATATTTATCAAAGATCTAAAGTCAGTCTCCAAAGAGAAAAAGGAAAAATATTACTTCTTTATGTTTAATTTAATTGTTGAGCGAATAAACATTGCTGTCAGCGGATCATATGAAGAATTGTTTTTATTAATGAATAAAAAACTTAAGGAAGGACTTACCGATGATATTCTGAATAAAAATATATCGATAAACAAATTCCGTAATTATGTATTAACTGCTGTAGAACTGGGGAAATTAAAATGGGCTAATGATTTTATAAAAAAATACGGACTTCTTTTACCGCCTGACTTCAGAGATGACTGCGTCTTTATGGGTAAAGCGCTTATTGCTTTACACATGAAAAAATATTTGATTTGCAAAGAATTACTTGATAAAGTAAAAAAAAGAAATTCGTATTACTATATTGACGCATCTGTTATGAAGCTTAAAGTTTTGTTCGAACTGAAAATTATAGATGAATGCCATGATGAACTTAAAAATTTAAACGGTTATCTCAGAAAAGAAAGATTCATTCAGAATAATTTCAAAGTTTATGCAAAAGAATTCTGCAAAGCTTACTCTTTACTGATAAAACTATATCAAAATTCTTCTGTTCACAATTTGAGTGAACTGGAATTTTTGCTTTCAAAAAATAATTTTATCGGAAAAAAATGGATCACGTTGAAAAAAGAAGAAATATTAAATAAAAGAAACAAAAATATTTCATTTGCAGTATAACTTTTTTCATTTATTAAATTTTTTCATTGTTATCACTCTGAGAAATAAAATAAATAAAAATTTTACATAGCTATTCCCATTTTTGCAAAAGCTCTCTTTGTAGCTAAAATTCTTATCTCGGGAAATTTATCTAGATCGGAATTTTTTGCAGGCTCTATATTCGTTGCAAAAAAATATAAATTTTCTTTTGTTTCAATATAACCCACAAACCAGCCGATGTCCTCACCGTTTCTCATTGTCCAGCCTGTTTTTCCGCTGAGAATATAATTATCCGAGGTCTCAAATTTCAAAATTTCTCTCATGATCCTGTCTGTCCGTTCGGATATGGGAAGTTTGAAATCATAAAATCTTTCCAGAAAATCTATTTGCTGGAACTGAGAAATTTTAGAATCTCCCTGAAGCCAGAAATTATCTATTGTAGCAGAATCCACAATCATACCGGGATATTTAAGCAATGTCAAATATTCCTTCATTCTTTCAGTACCGACCTTTCGTGCAATTTCCTGATAACACGGAACACATGAAAATCTGAATGCTTCTTTAAATGTCAGATCCTTCTCCCAGATTTTCAAATTCCTCTTTTTACCATCCCATTTAAAAACGGTTGTATCACTTTCAATTATTTTTGTTTCAAGTGCAATTATTGAATTCGGGATCTTAAATGTTGAAGCCGGTAATTTTCCCGTTCCCGCCCTCACAAAATCATTTGAATAAAATATTTTTTCTTTCGGATCATAGATGAGAATTGAGCCTTTTACATTCAATGAATCCAGTATTTTACCGAACTCCGGCTCAATCACTTCTTTTTTTATTTCCGGATTTTTAACATCCTGATTTTTAATTGTATCATTTTGCTTTGAGCAAAATAAATTTGTCATTAAAAGCAATATTGAAACTGATATTAATTTTTTCATATTTTTTTAAATTATTTAACAATTCAATTTTATTTTAAACCTGCAAACTGAAACGGCTGCGATGCAAAAAAAGAATTAAGAGCATCACCGGCATAGGATTGATTATTATCAGCGCTGAGTTTTTTTACGGACGAGCCTTCGCTGAAATCCGCATTTTTAATATCCACCCAGAAAGTATTCGGAGTTAATACAGTTTCGAAATAGTAAGTAAGATTTTTCTGATCTGATACGGATCTCCATCTTGTTGAAGATATGTTGGGCTCATTTTCTGAAGAGATTCCAAAAGGAACAGAACAGTTTCTTATAACACTGAATACACTTGCTACTGCTATACGGGTATCGTCTGTCTGAGGAATAGCTTTGATATAAAAAGATGCGCGGGCAAAGCGGTCAGATGCGCGGTTAGTTCCGGGAAGCATGACTGTTCCGTTTATTTGCTCCCAGTATTCATTCAATGCAAGCTGCTTATCAAATATTGGTGAATTGGTCATTACATTATATTCCATACCGTGATGAATCACTAATTTTCCGTTAATGTATTCGAATATTGCATTGTCACCGGTAGCATCAGATATTGATAAATGAAGCGATGCAAATGTTTTTGTCCCGGGAATATCAGTTGAAACGATTACAAATTCTTCTTTCTTAATTTCATTTACTGCTTCTTCCACCGTTGAAAAATTATCAAGTACATACTGAACCCAAGCGGCAATGGATAAACCTTTCTGACTCCCGTTATACGACGGATATTCTGATTCCGCAAGCCATAATAAATTGGCAACCAAACCCTTTTCATTCATTCCGTCCGTGCTTGAAATATCAAAAGCGCTTGTGACAATGCTTCCGTATTTTGATCTCCACTTAACAGAATTTGATCCAGCTTCACCGCTTCTCTCCATCCCTCTCGGGAAAAGCCATAAGTTAGCCGGTATCTCATCTTTCCAGTCCATAGAACGGGCTGTGATTATGTTTCCGTTTGGTCCCTGATATACAACCCTTGAACAGGCTTTTGATTCTGTGATTGTTGTCAAAAATAATATTGATAAACATAAAAGTTTTAACATTTCCTTGGTTTTCATTTTTTTTATTGGTTTAATGTTTTGATTAAAAATTTTTGTGTTATTCTCTGAACGAAATACAGGTTAAACATTATTATTTATCCAGCCGGTGATTTTTTCTGCCAGATCCGGAGGAGGTTCATGTCCGCAATTGTTAATTTCCAGTTTTAAATTCTCATGTCCATACTCCCTGAGTTTTCTGTAAAGCGGAAGCAGGTGATCTTCTACCGGACAGATATTGTCATCTGATCCGCAGATCATTAATATTTTTTTTGATTTAAGTTTTTCCGCATGTCTGACAATATCGTACCTGCTTATATTATAAGATAAATTATTCAGAAAAAGCCGCGGGTCCTGTTTGAAATATTCTTTTTTCGAAAAAACACCTTCAACAGCATCTTCCAGAAATTCCCTGATCCCGGAATGCGGATCCATAAATTCCCTGCCAAAATAACTGTAATCACAGACTGCGAGACAGATTATGTTTTTTATTCTTTCATCGGAAAGCGCTCCGGTCAAAGCCACTGCTGTTCCATAGCTGTAACCGAACAAAACTATTCTGTCCATATCAATTTTAAATTTTTCTGTGTTTTCTTTTTTTGTTAAAAAATCTATTGCGGTTGACAGATCTTTTAATGCATTCTCCAAAATGAATTCACCTTTGTTTCCCCAGATCCCCTGATAATTAAATTTCAAAACATTTATTCCGGCTTTATTCAGTTTTTTCGAAATTTCTGCTTTGCCGTCTTCGCGGCCTCCCGGAATTCCGTGAAGCCATATTAATGTCGGTTTTTTTTCCTTTCCCAATCCGCTGTAGAAATATGCATTCAGTTTGATCTTATTGCTTACAAAATTAATTTTTTCGGATTTGATCATGAATTCAAAATTAATATAATTTAAAACAGGAATTGTAATTTGTCTTTCTCACCTGAGATCTTGACTATTTCTTATTTTTATGAACTTCCAGTTCTATCTCGATCATAAACTCCGGTAAAGCAAGTTCTTTTACTCCGAGCCATGAGCCGGTGGGAAATTGTTTTTTGTAAATTGAATTTCTGTATTCGGAATGTTTCAGAAATTCCGGCATGTCAGTAGTAAAAATATTTTCAACGATCACATCGTCAAAAGTACATCCGTAATGCTTCAGCACTTTGTCCAGATCAGAGTAACAATTTTTCATTTGCTGCAGCATATCTCCTTTTGCAGTAGGAACTCCGGCGCTGTCCATACTGACTGCCCCTGAAATTTTAATATCATCCCCGATCTTAACCGCATGTGAATATCCGTATGCTATTTCTACTTCAGGTCTTAATAAAAAATACTCAGGTGTTTCGGTCTGAACTGTTTTAGATTCAGTCTTTGATACTTCTTTGGAATTTTCTTTGGATGTCTCTTTAGGTTTTTCGGAATTGTTACAGCCTGTGGTTAACAGTAAAAGAATATATATTGATGAAAATAAAAAATGATGGAGGTTAAGTCTGTATATTTTTATCATAAAGTTTTTTAATTGCCTACTCTGTTCCGGTTTTCGGCTAAACCCGTTTTTAAAATAAGATAACTTTAGAAAATTTTTACGAAAAAGATCTTTGTAATTTCAAAAAATTCTCGATCTGCCTTCTGTGCCGGAGAATATGGACAATTGCATGTTCCATAAGCTGTTCAATGTCATACTGTTGTCCCCATCTTACATTAATTTTTTTTGAATTGTCTTTTTCCTCTGTTTCCAGATGAGTATTATTCTTAAAAAAATCCTCAGTATATGCAAACATTGAATTTAAAGCATCAATGTATTGATCAGCATTATTAAAAGTTTCTCTTTCCATTCTTTCTTTATTTTTTCCCGAATGGTTTTCAATGTAATTTATATAACCGTATCCCGCTCCGACAGTGTGAGTCAGAATTGTTTGAATGGATCTGCATTCCGGATCTTCAGTTTTATTGTCAACGATCATGCAAAGATCTATACTGTTAACGTTTTTTATGACACTAATCAGTTCGTCAATGGATTTTTTATATTCATCAAGAAGGGCTTTTACATTTCCCGGAAGTTCAGCAATTTTCATTATAATTTTTTCAATTGGTTTTTGTTTATTTTTCAAATTTACGAAAACGACAGAGTATAATCTATAAATTAAATTAATTAATAAGGAGAGATCACAATTGATCACATTCTTAAACTGATCCGTCTTGAGAATATTTCCTAAACGTTGGACAAATATAAGAAGGTGTTAAACCTGTTCCAAATCCGTCCAAAACGTTTTAAAAAGTTATATCACTAATCACACGAAATTTATTGAATTGCTTAAATAAACATTTTTGGACGACTTTGTTCAAAACAGTTTAAAAGTGATTAAAAAACCAATGTCAAAAAATTATTTTAAATATTATTAAATCTTAGACGGGAATTTGCATTTTAGATGTATCGCTTTTAAATCAATTTGAAAATGTAAAAGAAAAGATTGTAGTTTTAAAAAACTTAATTTGGATATGGAAAAACCGGAATCTTGTTTGTTTAAATGCTGTGTTTTTGCAGGAATTTTAAAAAATTTAGAAATTAATGATTTTTTGAAATCGCAAAAAAAAACTATTCGTGCCACATTTTAAAATGTGGCACACCTTAAGGTGTGGCACAACCTAAATATTGTTAAAATCATTTACAAAAACATTAAAATTCTTCAAAAATTTAAACTTTCTTTAATAAAACAGTTTTGAAATAAAATCAACCATGTTTCTAAAAATAAGAGGTCAAAATTGTTTGAAATACTATAATGTGGGTGGATTTCAAAATTCAATTTTTAATGTAGAAAGATGTTTATTTTCATATTTAAAATCAAAATCGTTTTGGAAGCTGTTGAACCTGTTTAACCTTCCGATATAAATTTCTCATTTTATAGATAATTAATAATAAGTATATTTATAAAAATTTACCTGAGAATTCAGTTTTAAACTTTTAAAATTCGGGATGTTCCCGATTCATCGGGACGGTAAATTGCCTCCGGAATATTCAGTTTCAATTATTTCAGTTTTCTGTTTTTTCTAATAAGTTTTTTAAATTTCGGGATGTGGCTCAGCCCGGTAGAGTGCCTCGTTCGGGACGAGGAGGTCGCTGGTTCGAATCCAGTCATCCCGACTCTGCATAAAACAGTTAACAGTTAACAGTAAACAGTTAAAAATTAGCAAAAAAAGTAATTTACTATTCACTTTAAAAATAATAATGAAAAAATTTCTTTTTACTTTTATATCGGTTTTTATATTTACTTCCTTTTCACATTCACAAAGTAAAGAGAATAAATCCGGAAACGTAACGGAAATAACCATTCTTCACTGGAATGATTTTCATTCAAGAAATCTACCTTACAGAGTTTCCAAAAAAGATTCAGTAACCGGCGAAACAAATGCTTATTACATTGGAGGAACTTCAAATATGCTCGGTTACATAAACAAGTACCGCAATAAAAGTTCTCTTTTACTCAATGGCGGTGATGATTTTCAGGGAACTCCGATCTCCGCAATCACGAAAGGCAATTCTCAGATCGAACTTTTAAATATTTACGATCTGGATGCTTTTGTGATCGGGAATCATGAATTTGATTATGGTCAGTACTCTCTTGACTCTGCTTTGATGAAAGCGAATTTTGATTATCTTGCCGCTAATGCTTTTTTTAATTCAAAGAACAGAACTTTCGGCAAACCTTATGTCATTAAGAAAATTAACGGCGTAAAATGCGGTATAATCGGACTTACTGCTCTTGATCTTATGACATTAAGCATTCCTAAAAATATCAGTGATATTACAATGCTGAATACTGATTCGGTTATTACTGCTGGTATTAAGTATTTAAAAAAGAAAAAATGTGATGTGATAATATTGCTTACGCATATCGGAGTTGATAATGACAAAAAAATTGCATCTAAATTTTCAAAAGATGTGGATGTAATTGTTGGAGGTCACTCACATACTCCGCTTCGCAAACCTGTAAATGTCAACGGAGTTATTATTGTGCAGGCAGGATCTAATGCTCAGTGGCTTGGAAAGCTCGATTTAAAAATTGACAAAAAGAAAGATACAGTTTTAAGTTATGCGGGAATGCTTGTAGAAACAATAATGGATTCAGCCATTTATGACAGAAAAGCGCAGGAGAAAGTTGAGCTGATGGTTGCCGCAATACAGGGTGATCTGATGAAGGTTATCGGAACACTTGAAACGGACTGGAAGCGCGGATTTTCAAAAGAAAGCAATCTCGGACAATGGGAAGCAGATGCGATCAGGAATAAAGCCGGAACGGATATAACATTTTTAAATTCCGGCGGGATCAGAAAAGATCTGCCGAAAGGTCCCATAACCATAAATGATATCTGGGAAATAAATCCGTTTGGAAATACGATCGTAAGTTTTACTGTCAGCGGAAGTTTACTGACAAAAATGATAAAGAATAATCTTAAAAGCAGAGTGACGGAAATAAATGAACTCGGATCCAGCGACATGATCATTGTCTCCGGGGTTAAAATTGTTTATGATTCTAAAAAAGTTCTGGCCGGAAATGAGGATTTTATAGACACCCTACTGATCAACGGTGAAAATGTCGATGAAAACAGATCGTATACAATATCTACCAACAATTATGTCGGCGGTCAGATCAAAAAATATTTCGGCATCTCTCCCGATGAAATAACAGTTACTGCTTCTCCGCTGATTGACAGAGACGTGCTGATAGAAGCAGTGGAAGATCAGAAAGTAATAAATTCAGTTCTTGAAGTCAGAGTGGAAGATGTCTCAGTTCAGGAAATTAAAAACTAAAACAATACAATGGCAGAAGTAAGAACAGTACATTGCATAAAACTTGAGCAGGATCTGCCGGGGCTGGATAAGCCCCCTGTCCCCGGAGAGCTGGGACAGAAAGTTTATGATAATGTTTCGAAGCAGGGTTTTAAAATGTTTCTTGACCATTTCAAAATGGTGGTTAATGAATACAGACTTGACCTCACATCACCGGCTACCGATAAAGTATTCGAGGAACAAATGAATGAATTTTTTTTCGGAGGCGGCATGAAACTTCCCGATGAATATATTCCGCCTAAATAAACTGATTCTTAGTATAATTTCTGTAACTTTGATACTCCCGGCTCGTTAATCCGTTAAAATGTATTTTAATTTTTAAAAAATCATAAAGAGAATCTGCTTGAACCTATTTGATTCAATAGATCAATATCTGAGTTATCCCCGCGAACAGGCATATAATTTATTTCTGGATAAGAAAAATCTTAAGACTTTTAAATTTGTTTTAAATATTTTTATTCTCGTTAATTTTACAGCTTTTGCCGTAAATCTCGGTTCAAATCTTTCGCTAAACCTTTCCCTGATTTTAAGTCTGATAAATCTTACAGTCGTTGTTTCTGCCAGAATTGTTTACAATAAATATTTCAATACAGGAAATATAAGAAGAAGTATTTTCATCTTTTTGATTTTTCAGTTAATAATGCTGATCTCTGTCAGTATTTTTTTTCCCGGTGATAAAGACGAAGAAATTGAAACAAAAAGCAAAACTAAAAATGAACAGTCAGTTAAACCGGAAAACAAAGTTAATTCAGACGGTCTCACGATAAATATGGATACATCCGGTAACAAGTCTGTGTTTCAGTATTTCTTTATGTTCAGCATATTGGTTCTGATTTTCAGATTTTCAAGACAGGAGATTTTACAGTTGTTTGTAATTGGTCTGGCAATTACTCTTATTATCATGTTTGCAGTGAGAGCGGAGTTTACGCCTGATAATGTGATACCGAATTTAATACTTGGACTAATGATGTTTGCAATTACTTTCCCCGCGGAAAAAAAGCGTCAGAAAAAATTTTATGAGCAATATGATTTTCAATACGGAAAAAATTATGAAAATCTCCGGATGAAAAAGGAACTGGATTACGCAAGAGAAATTCAGCTGTCAATGCTTCCGAAAAATGAAGCAACAATAGGTGATATTGAAATTGCAGCAATCTCTTTGCCTGCCAGTGAAGTTGGAGGCGATTATTTTGATTATTTCAAGGTAACCGAAAATGAGATCGGTATTTTTATCTGTGATGTTTCCGGACATGGCGTTGCCAGCGGATTGCTACTCTCAGGTTTAAGAAGCTGCATGCACCTGATCCTTGAGGATAATACAAATCCGGGAATTGTAATTGAAAAGCTTAACCGTATGATTAGAAAAACCCAGAGCAGGAAAATGTTTGTAACTGCGATCTTTGCGATTATTGACCTTGAGAAAAATAAATGTATGCTATATAACGCGGGACATTTACCTCCTTATAAAATTTCCGGGGAATCTAAGGAGATTTTTAAAATTAAAAAACACGGGATCGCGTTAGGTGCCATGAGTACTGAAGGTCCTTTGGGAAATGAGAACGAAGTAACTTTTGACTTTAATAAAAACGATAAAATAATATTTTATACCGACGGTGTGAATGAAGCTATGGATGATAAAAAGGAAGAGTACGGACTGGATAATCTTGAATTTTATCTGAATAATAATGCAGATAAAAAAGCCAGTGAACTTTTGAACGGTCTAATCAGCGATGTAAAAAAATTCACCGGTAACAGTTACCAGAGAGATGATCTTACGCTTTTGATTATTCAAAGAAATTAATAATCATGAATAATTTTTAACCTGCATAGCAAACACTTTTTTAAAAAAAACAAATGATCAATAAAAAAAACAGACCTTTAGTCGGCATAATAATGGGATCTGATTCTGATCTTCCTGTTATGAAGCAGGCAGCCGATATTTTGAAAGAGTTTGATATTCCGTTTGAAATACTTATCACTTCTGCACACAGAACTCCGGAATTAATGTCATCATATTCAAAAAATTCTTATAAAAGAGGAATCAAGGTAATTATCGCCGGAGCAGGAGGCTCGGCGCATCTTCCCGGAATGTGCGCTGCATATTCTCCTTTACCTGTGATAGGTGTACCGGTTGAAACAAAATCTCTAAAAGGGCTTGATTCGCTTCTGTCAATTGCACAGATGCCGTACGGAGTTCCTGTTGCGACTGTGGCAATTAATAATGCAAAGAATGCCGCTTTGCTTGCCATTGAGATTCTCGGAGTTTCAGATAAAAAAATTCAGAATGCGGTATTAAAATTTAAAACTAAAATTAAAAAAGAATCTCTTCTTAAAAACAAAAATTTATTACTGTGAAAAAATTAATTCTGATTTTTGTCTTTATAGTTATCAGCTCTGAATCATATTCACAGGATACAAATACAGAAAATAATGATCTGCTTAATCTTTTTACACAGATGCAGGGTTCGTTCAGCAGCGAAGAGCAGTCAAAAAACGATTCTGATTATTTCGACATTAGACTTCACATGGCAAGGATCTGGAGTGACAGAACTGACGGTTACTGGCTTTATGTTGAGCAGGCAGTTGCGCAGGCTCAGGAAAAGCCATACAGACAAAGAGTATATCACGTTACGCAGAAAGGGGACGGAACATTTGAAAGCGCTGTATTTACTATGAATGCGCCGCTGAGGTTTGCAGGTGAATGGAAAAAAGATAATCCCATGGAAAATTTTTCCGTTGATTCTCTGATTGCAAGGGAAGGATGCACGGTTCATTTGAAAAAAACTTCTGAAAATGTTTATGAAGGAAGCACTCAGGCAAAAGATTGTGAGAGCGATCTTCGCGGAGCAAAGTATGCGGTTTCAGAAGTAAAGATCACATCCGAAGGGATCGTAAGCTGGGACAGGGGTTATAATGATAAAGACGAACAGGTCTGGGGCGCTGAAAAAGGCGGTTATAATTTTATAAAATTAAATAAATAAAAACCGGCGCATTGATAAATTTAACTTAATCATCATTGCGCCGTTTATTTTTCGCTACAATTTACTTCATTAAAATAATTTTTCTTACCTGAGTGAATTCCTTTACTTTGATCTTTGTAATGTAAGTTCCGCTCGCTAAATTATTTCCGTTGAATACTACTTCATATTTTCCTGCAATCTGAGTTTCATTGACCAGCACTGCAACTTCCTTTCCTGTCAGATCAAATATTTTCACAGAAACATTATTTGATCCTTTTAATTCTGAAGGAATTTCGTAACTGATCTTTGTTACAGGATTAAACGGATTCGGGAAATTACTTAAACTTAAATTTTCATTAAGCATGTTATCTGAACTTTTCACAGTTAAATTCATGTCAGCATAAACTGTATTATCCTTTAAGAAAATTGTCACAGGTTTTTCATTCAGATAATTTACTGAGATGCACTTACCAAGTAAAACATTGTTGCTTATTTTCAGCGGATCGCATTTGAAAGGAAAGGAAACCAGTAAATCAAAGCTTGCGAGATAGAGATTGTCAGCAGATGATGTCACCCATGGAACACTTATCCTGTTATTATGAAAACTTAATCCGTTATTATTATTTCTGTCAGGAAGCAGCCTCATCAGGTTATCCTTATTGTCATCAAAAGAAAACTTGATTCCGTTTTTATTTCCTGCGATCTGATTCCCATGTTTGTCATACATAATTCCGAATATTCCGTTCTCATTATTCCTGCCGTCATTCCAGATTACACATGCGCCGTATTTTCCGTCAGAGATTATCAGCGGATTATACTGAAATGATTCTTCCTGAACCTTGTTTTCCCAGACGATCTCAAGGTCTTCATCAAATTTTATTATTTTAAGGAAACTGTCTTCATCTAAGTGCCAGATATCAGCAGCAGCTATAACAGAGTTATTGTCTGATAAAATAAGATTGTGATTGTAAAAAGTGATCTTCTGAATTTTGCCCGGACCTTTTCCTTTTCCGAATTTCATATCCTGAGATTTATGAAATGATTTTTGCTCAGTTAATGATTTCCCGTAACTCAGAATCAGCTTTCCGCTGTTTCCATACTCTGTATATCTTCCGTCTGCATCAAGTTTATTAGCATACAGATCAAGACCGAATTCGTTTTGTTGATTTGAGTTTCTGGAATCCAGCCATGTAAATATTAAATTACTGTTCCCGTCAGAGATAACAGTAGGTTTTCTTTCGTCTCCGGGTTCACCGCAGACAATCACTTCCTTCCCGCCATTCCATAATTTTATTCCGTCAAGATTCAGTTTTTGAGCATGAATGTTAAAATTTCCGTCAGTGAAATTTTCCCATACCACTGAAATACAATTATCAGAAGTATAAACAGATCTCGGACTGAAATTATATCCACCGTAAAACGAAGAAAGACAGACAGCTTCATTTATACTTCCGTCCGCTGTAACTTTTGATGAATATATTTTTTCAGATTCTGCAAAAACTTTTCTGTAAATTATGACAGCTCCGCCATTATTATCAGAAAACACAGATGGATAATCCGAATCAGAAATGAATCCCGAACCCAGATTGTCTTCTATTGTTAACCCGTTTTCTTTCCATTCATGCTTTCCAAATTTATTTAGTTTCTGAATGAAAAGAGTACCGTTGTTCGTTTCATCAATCCAGCATATCAGAATTCCGTCCTGAATATTTCCGTTCATTGACTTTTCTGAAGCCGGTAGAAATTTTTCAGAATTCCCTATGCTAACGGGAATTGTTTCTGCAGTTAAAACCGATGTAAAAATTACTGATAAAGCAATTGCCGATAAAAAATTTTTCAGTTTAAATGTTTTCATTTTGTTTTAAGTTTTAGTTTTTAAAATAATTAATTGTTTCTTCAATTAATTTATCTGCAAAATGTTCATTTAAACAAAAACTGTCAAATTGTAAAAAAACCGTTTTGTGAAAATCGATGCATACCCGCAAAGTACTGATTTTATTGAGCTGACGGGTATGCATTAAAAAATCCCCAAAAATATATGACTTTTTACTTTTCAGAATATTTTATTTTAGCAAAATCATCCGTTTGGTATCGCTGATGATCTCAGTTTTTTTTGAGTCCGGAAAACCCGTAATCAGTTTATAAAAATAAATTCCGCTGTTAAGACCTTCCCCGTTAAAATTTATTTCATGGCTTCCGGCTTGCTTTACATCTTTTACCAGAGTTGCAACTTCTTGTCCTTTTATATCATAAATTTTCAATGTCACATAACCCCGAAAATTTATTTTATAACTGATCTTTGTAACCGGATTAAACGGATTAGGAAAGTTTTGTGACAATTGAAGATCTGCGCCTTTAATAATGATCTCATTTAAATTTGAAATTTCGTTCTCAGAATTCCTTAATTTCAAATCAGTTACTTCAGTTTTGCTGTACTTTTTCAAAACAGTCCCGAAACTTCCAAATGCTGTTTTATTGTAATTATTATCAGTGAAGGAAGAATAAATTGTATTGTTTGTTAAAGTTTCTTCCTTTGTCCAGTTAATTCCGCCGTTTACCGTTATGAGAATTGTACCTTCGGCTCCGGTTGCAACTGCATAATTTTGACTTTTCATTTGAATGTTAAACAATGTTTTATAATATCCTGTCTGAAACTGATTCCATACGGATCCGCCGTTTGTTGTTTTGTAAATTACTCCGTTATATCCGGCTGTCATTCCATTTAACGAGTCAAAGAAATTTATTGAATGTAAATTGTATCCCGAAATTGTATTTTCTGACCAGCTAATTCCTGAATCAGTTGTTTTCAGAATTACACCATTCTGTCCGCAAATGTATCCGATATTATTATTTACAAAGCTTACAGAAGCCAGACTTCCGTATTCAGGATTATCGTAAACAGTCTGCCAGTCTTCTCCCGAATTAGTTGTCCGTAAAATTATAGATGTTCCGGTAATATTGCTTTCACCGCAAATAATTCCTGTATTTTCATTTATAAAAAATACACTGATCAGATTTCCGTATGAATTGCTGTTTTGAACTGACCATATATTTCCGGAATCTGATGTTTTCATAATTACTCCTTTATTACCGCAGGTAAATCCCAGATGCTCTTTCAGAAAGTAAATTGAATTCAGTTGTTCATCCGTTTCACTGTCCTGCTCAGTCCAGCTTAATCCGGAATCATTTGTTTTAAGAATTCTTCCGTTCTCTCCGGTGCAATAGCCGGTATTTTCATCAATAAAAGAACTTGTTCTTATATCTTTTTTATTTCCATTGTTTACATTCCAGGACAATCCACCGTCAGTACTGAGAATATTAGTGCCGCCGCCGCCAACAATCTGGATTGTATTTGAATCTGTACTAATAATATCAGTAAAAATTCCCTGCTTTTCATAGGCAGGTCTGAACGACGAATCTGTATTCCAGTTCAGTCCGCTGTCAGTGGTTTTTAAAATTGTTCCGAAATCTGTGACTGCAAAACCTGTGTTACTATTCAGGAATGTCATACTTTTCACAAGATCGACAGCTCCGCCGTAAAGGTAAGAAAGATTCAATGAATATTTATTCCAGCTGTTTCCTCCGTCAATAGTTTTATAAATATTTCCCGTAGGAGAATTGCTTACGGCAATGATATTATTGCTGTCATTTAAAAATGAAATTCCCATTATCCCGCTGAGAGGATTAATATTTACATTCTGACTTATCCAGTTCGATCCGCCGTTGGTAGTTTTGAGAATTATATTATACCCTCCGGTGACTCCGGTATTTTCATTTAAAAATTTTATCCGGAATAAAGGAAGGTTTGTTCCGGTAAACTGTTTTGTCCAGGTTATTCCTCCATCCGTAGTTTTTAAAATTGTTCCGTTAAAACCTGCAATGTAACCGGTTTTATCCGACGGGAAATCTATATCCTGCAGATTACTGCTTACAATACTTTTTGTAACAGACCAGGTTTTTCCCGAATTAACGGATCTAAAAATAAATCCTGAATTTCCCCCGGCTATGCAATTCATTTTATCAATATAACATACAGTG
>DAIPYE010000053.1:0-17486 GCA_036782915.1 Bacteroidota bacterium
TTATACTGGATTTTATTACAAAGTTATAAATTCATATTTATATAATGATACTTTAAAATTTTATGAAATTGATTATTTCAAAAATTTAGTTAATCAAGCTTTAAGAAAGCTTCCAAATTATGAAAGCCGCTTTATTCCCTTCGTCATAATAATTATCTGACCTGTATAGTTCATTATTTTTAAACAGAGTTATAGTATCACTTCCTGAATTATACATGTGACTGATAAAATTAAGTTTTAAACTGTCGTAATTTCCAGATGTTATATCATCTCTGTTCCTTATTGCATGCTGTACAAAGTATTTTACATTATTACTTTTCAAATAATCATTTAGCTGTTTATTATATAATATATTCTGATATTCAAAATTATTTACAAGTCCGTCAAGATTGATTGTATTCCTTTTGCTGAAGAAACCAAAATGCCCTGCATCCTTCATTGCAAAAACATCAGACGGATCTGTATTCTGCTTTGCCCACTGAGATGCAATATAAGACTCTATATTCCAGTTGTTTGAAGTGGAGATATTGTCTGCATTGAAATTATGATATATTTTATTTCCCCAATAGAATGTGATGAATATAAGAAAAGAATATACTATCAGGTTCCCGATACGCTTTAGCTTTATGTCGGTAATATAATTTAACGGCATACAAATGAATAATGAAAAAAACAAAGAATAGGGAATAAAGTACCAGTAAAATATTACCCAGTTCAATAAGAAAATCATGTAAATGAAAAGAAATAGATTTGTCAGTGATAAAACTGCAATGAAAAGACTGTAAATATAATTTTTCCAATGCTTTATTTTTTTAAAATTAAAAAGAAACCATACAATGTATATCATTGAAATCAATTGAAAATAAGTTTCTCTGTATTTCAGAATATATGAAATTTTTTCCCGGAATCCGGAATCCGGAAAACCGTTTTTAAGATATCCGCTTATCGGAATAACACTCCCGAAATTGATGTAGTTATACAGAAGATAAGGTGAAATTATGATCATCATTCCGGATATGACAATCAAAATTTTAATTAATCCCGCTTTGAAATTGTCTGTAATGAATAAAATAAGTAATATGAAACTGACTGCAAAAAATATAAGATCAAGTCTGGATAAAATCAAAAATCCAAGTGACATACCCCAAATGAATTCTCTGCTCCTTTTGCTATCTGTGAAAATATTGAAATTAACTGATGCAGAAAATACAACTGAAATCAGAAATACCATAAGAGAAGTTTCCATTCCGTTCACTGAATTAAAAAAAACAAAGACTATAAAGCAGACTGCGAAAGCTGAAATGATTTTTATTTTAAAAAATTTGCTTAAGGTATTATAAAATACAACGAATGAAACAGACATTAGAATTATCTGAAATATCAATATTGCTCTCAGGTAATTCTCCGGAGAAGTTTTCACGAAATAGAAAAATGGAATCAAAACTATCTGCCATAACGGCTGGAAACCATTTGTAGAATTGATTCCGTCGAATGAAAATCCGGCACCTTCGGAAAAATTTTTTGCTATTTTAAGATAATAAGATGAGTCGTCAGGAATAACAGAGATTAATTCACGGACATTTGAAAAGAATACAAACCAGATAAAATAAACTGCTGCTAATGTAAAAATTGCAGTAACGAATAATTTGAAAATAACTTCTGTTCTTTTCATTTAAAATTTATTTACCCCTTTCAGATAATATTTCCCTATAAAATCTTAAATGTTTTTCAGCCATTAATTCTGAATTGTATTTTTTGCCTGCTTTCACAAAAAAAGATTCAGAGATTTTATTTGAGATATCCGGATTTTCAACAGCGCATTTGATCTTCAAAGCCAGGTCATTTGCATCTCCTTTCCTGAACATTAGTCCGTCAACTTTATCTTTAAGAATATCATTTGAACCTTTGAAGTCTGAAAAAATTATAAGATTGTTTGCAGCAGCAGCTTCAAGCAGCGTCATTGGAAAAGCTTCGCTGTCTGATTCAGAAGGAAACACAAAAATGTTAGTATCTTTTAATATATCATTCATGTTAGTCTGCTTTCCGATAAATATAATTTCAGTCTTAAGATTTCTATCAAGCATTCTGAGTTTGTTTTCCATATCTCCTTCACCTGCTAATATAAATTCTGTTTTCTTTCTTATTTCTTCCCCCAAAATGCTTACTGCATCAATAAACGTTGTTAATCCTTTTCCTTCAGTAAGTCTTGATGCAACTATTACTCTGATGATCCCGGATTTTTTTCTGACAATATCATGGGGGAAATCTATTCCGTTGCTTATTAGTTTTGTATTATTTCTAACTGAAATATTATTATCTAAAAAATATTTTAATATGGTTTCGTTTAAGACTATATAATTACCGGATGAATAATGTCGGAGTTTGCCGCCATCATCAATGATTCCATGATTGGTTTGAATTGTTTTAAATCCTATAAATTTTGATACCCGGTAAGAGATGTTAGCTGCATAATGATTATGTGAATGGACGATCTGTATGTCCTCTGATCTGACAAATTTATATACAGACAAAATAGCAGACATAAAATTTTTAATGCTCCTTGTTTTATGATTCAAAGCTTTTTCTGTATGAACGTTGATACCGGCTTGTTTGAATTTACTGACTGCATCACCCCCGCTGCACATTATAGATAATTCCACATTCTTATTTTTTTTAAAATATCTGGAAAGATAAAATAAATGAGTTGAGACACCGTCAGTATAGTTGAGTTCATTTGTCAGAAAAAGTATATTCATTCGTAAATAGTTCTATATCTTTTAAAAACAATATCCCAAGAAAGCTCACTGAATATTTTTCGTGCATTCCCGGAAACATTCAATAATAAATTCCTTTCTGAATTTATTTTCACTAAACAATCATTCAGTTTTACACTATCGCCGTAATTTATTATAAATCCATTTATGCTGTTTTTGATATATGAAGACATTCCGGTCTCAGCGGTAACGATGGGAATTAATCCTGCTGCCATTGCTTCTGTTGCTGTTATGGAAAATTGTTCATATGAACTTGCGGAAATAAACACATCCTTGTTTTTTAAAAACAGAGCGAATTTTTTTGTATCCATTCTGTCGATTACATAAAAATTAAAATTATCATTTTTTAAACTGAAAGGATGATTGTATCTGCCGATCAGATAAACATTTAATTTGATTTCGGTTTCCGATAAAGATCTGATAAAGAATTCAAATCCTTTTTCTTTTCTTGATTCATCACCTGCGAAAACAATGCTCAGTGGTTCATTAAAATTAATTAATTTATTTTCTCCGCAGTCATGAAAAGCCTCATCAATACCATTTGGAATAAATTCCACCTTATCATTATTTATTGTTGTATAATTATTGCAAAGTGCTAAAGATCTTTCAGAAAGGAAGATCAGCTTATCTGAATATTTTAAATAAATTGTTTCGCAGATCTTATCTTTCAATTCATACAATTTACCGGCATCATTAAGATTCTTATTCTCAAAAGAGATTATACCGTGAACATTATAAATGATCCGTACATTTGAAAAAATTTTATACAAAAAACAAACAACAGCAAACCTTTCATAATTGATAATGTGTATAACCTCAGGTTTTAATTTAAAAAGAGATATCAGCATTTTGAAAATACCAAATCTGCATACTTCTGAATCATTTATCTTTAATACTTCTTCAGATCCGAATAGCTTTTTAAATAATGAATATTTGCGTCCGTCAAAAAAATATTCAGCAAAAACAGAATTTTCTTCTGAAGTAAATTGCTGAAAAATTCTTTTAGCAACCTTTTCGGGTCCGCTCAGATTCTCAGATTCATTGTATCTTCCTGCAAATAAAACTTTCAAATTAATTCTTATTTGTTTTGATTTCTTTTTTCAATCAGACTGACAACTTTGCCCATTCTAATTTTATTCTTCAAAATATTTTTAGCATTAAAGAATTTACCGTAGGAAGAAGTCAGATCGATCTTGTTGTTTGAAAGTAAAATAACGGAAAAATCTCTCATCTCTATATCTTTGAAATTTTTTATAAGATAATGCCTGTATTTTTTGAATTCTGAAACAGTCCATATACTTCTGTGTCTTTCATATTCGTTGTTATTCACGCCTTCCTGTTGCCAGTTGGGTCCGATAGGAATGTTTATCAAAACATAATTTGATTTTTTAAGACAAAGATCTAAAAATTCCAGAGCTGTTTTCTTCTCAAAATGTTCAATGATATCTCCGCAGTTGATCAGTTCGTACCTGTTCCTGGTTTCTTTTACAAATTTATAAGCATCTTCAATGTAGATATTGTCATAAAAAAATTTATGATAAGATTTTATATAATCAGGAAATATTTCTACTCCGTCGATAACCCTTTTCCATTCTCCCGTGATATTGTTATCTCCCCAGACCTCAAGGAATTCACGGAAAAGTATTCCCCATCTCCCGAAACCTACACCAACATCAAGTATGCTTTTCGGATCAAGTCTTTTAATAATATCAATATTATATGAAATATTTTGCCAGTTGGAAGTGCTCAATTCGGATATTTTGAAATTTATTTTATATTACAATAAATGCAGTTTCAATTAAAGTTAATATGAAATTCCCGCACAGTAAAATTCTAAATGATAAAAAAAAATCTAAACCGTGAGATTTAGATTTTAATAAAGAATAAATATTATTAAAATATTTTTAAATATTCTTAATGAATTTAGCCGGAACTCCGCCATAAATAGTATCAGGAGGAACATCTTTTGTAACTACTGCTCCGGCGCCTATAATTGCATTTTCACCGATTGTAATTCCGCACATTATGGTAGCTGATGAACCGATTGAAGCTCCTTTTTTTATTAATGTTTCTTCAACTGTCCAGTCACTTTCTGTCTGCAAAGAACCGTCAGCAGCAGTTGCCCTGGGTAATTTATCATTGATAAATGTGACATTATGCCCGACAAAAACATTGTCTTCAATTGTAACTCCTTCGCATATAAAGGTATGAGATGATATTTTACAGTTCTTTCCTATATGAGCATTCTTCTGTATTTCAACAAAAGTTCCTATCTTTGAATTATCACCGATCGAACATCCGTAAAGATTAGTAAAATCAAATATCTTAACATCCTTGCCAAGTGTTACATTATTTAAATTTCGTTTTTCCATATTATTATTTTAATTTGTTTAAATTTTAAAAATTATTTTGCGCCTCTGCCAAAGATCATCACCGGAAATGTTTTGAAGATCAACTGAAGATCCAGCCACGGAGACATGTTGTTAATATAATAAAGATCCAGTACCACAGAATCCCTGAACGATACTGTGCTTCTACCTGAAACCTGCCAAACTCCGGTACATCCCGGCATTACGGAATGTCTCCTTTTATGCCAGTCATCAAATACTTCGTATTCATAACTCAGACAGGGACGGGGTCCGACAAGACTCATATCTCCTTTTATAACATTGAATAACTGAGGCAGTTCATCGAGCGATGTTTTTCTCAGAAATCTGCCAATTGGTGTAACGCTGCTTTGGTCTATTATTTTTGTAAAATTCATGTCAGCTGTCTTATTATTTATTATAAAATCTTTCATGAATGCTTCTCTCTTTATATCTTCGCCTTTGTTAAGGTACATTGATCTGAATTTGTAGAACATAAATGGCTTGCCGTTCTTTCCTATCCTTACTTGTTTAAATAAAACTTTTCCGGGTGAAGTAATTTTTATTAATAAAGCAATAATTAAAAACAAAGGTGACAGTATAATTAATCCTGTGATAGCCGCAGTATGATCAAAAACTCTTTTATAAATATAATTTAAATTTTTATTGATCTTAGATGAAAGATCAACCACGGGAATTCCTGAATAGGATTCAGTCACGATCTTTTCAGGTACAATGTTGAACAATTCCGAAGTAAGTTTAACGGTCTTTTCAAGGTCATTACAAACATCAATTAGATTCATCAGTTTATCATAGCTGATATTGTCAATTGCAATTATAATTTCATCAATTTTGAGTTCTTTCACGACACTTTTCAGATCATCAAGTTTTCCTTTGCAATTAATATTTTTAAAGACAACTGCACCTTTTTCTATGTTATCATCAAGAAAACCTCTGATCTTAATACCGTAATAATTTTCAAAAATTAATTTTTCCGCAAGTATTTTGCCTGACTTTCCGCCGCCAATTATCAGCACATTACTGTTAGTAAGTATCTTTGTAAAATTCATATAAAACGGTTTCAGAATAAACAGGCGCATTACGGATATTCCGGTAAAACTTACAAAAAGGAAGATCATTACAAAAACCCTTGAAGAAAGAAACAAACTGAATTTTATCAAAAATGAAAATAATAAAAGGAATATTGTACCGAATAAAAAAGACTTGATCAGCGATGTCAGCTGAGGAGCTCTGGTCAGAAAAATATTTATTTTATACAAATAATTGTTCTGAAAAATAAACAAAAATGCCGCTGAAAAAAAAATAAATATTAGAATTGTAAGAAACTCATTTTCTTCAAGTATTACTTTTTTATTTAATATTCCTGAGGTTATATATTTTGAAATATAAAACGACAGGAATATTATTGTAAAATCAAAAAAAGCAAATATATATTTATACTTTGGATACTTCATTGGGTAAAGTATTATTTGAGTTTCTCAGAAATTTCTTTGCTTTATGCTTTAAAAAACTTTTTGATATTATCACAGATAAATGTGATCTGTTCATCCGATAATTCAGGAAACATTGGAAGAGATAAACAGTTATCCGCAAGTTTTTCTGTATTTGGAAAATCTCCTTTTTTATAACCAAGATGCTCAAAGCATTTTTGAATGTGCAAAGGCACCGGATAATGTAAGCCTGTTGCTATTTCATTCTCATTAAGGAATTTCTGCAGCTCGTCTCTTTTTGGTGTTTGAATTACAAAAAGATGATAAACATGTTTTGCATACGGCATTTCTTTAGGAAGTATGATTTCCTTTACATCTTTAAGCTGTTCACAGTATTTTGCGGCTACAGCTCTTCTCATATTTGTCCATTTGTCTAAGTGTTTTAACTTAACACCAAGTACTGCGCCCTGAATTCCTTCCATTCTGTAATTTGTTCCGTAGGTTTCATGATAATATTTTTTTACTGAACCGTGATCTCTGTACATTTTCACTTTTAAAGCAATTTCATCGTCATTTGTTGTAACTGCTCCGCCTTCACCGAATGCTCCCAGATTTTTCCCGGGGTAAAAGCTGAATGAAGTAGAAGTACCTATACCGCCGATCTTCTGACCTTTGTATTCCGCAAGATGTGACTGTGCAGCATCTTCAAGAAGTATAAGATTATGTTTTGCGGCAATTTCTTTCAACGGATCCATATCTGCTGGTTGACCGTACAGATGAACTGCAACTATTGCTTTTGTTTTCGGAGTTATCTTATCTTCAATCTTTTTCGGATCAATATTGTAACTGTCTTCTTCGCAATCAACAAACACAGGCGTTGCTCCGCAAAGTGTTGCGCCCCAGGCAGTTGCAATAAATGTATTTGCCGGAATTATAACTTCATCTCCGGTAGTAATACCAAGCGACCATAAAGCAAGATGATTTGCATCAGTACCCGAGCTGACACCAAGACAATGTTTTACATTATGAGCTTTTGCAAAATCATTTTCAAAATCTGTTACAGCTTTGCCCAGAATAAATGCTGTATTGTCTATAACATTTTGCATAGCAGGGTCGATCTCATTCTTCACAGAATCATACTGTTTCTTTAAATCAATAAATGGAATTTTCATGTATTATTATTTTTGTTTGGTTTTTGATTATTTTTAAATAAATCCTGAATTGCATATATAATAAAATATGGTAAAGTTCCTGAATATCTGAAAAACATTTTGCCCGGTTGCTGAATAAGTCTGAAGAACCATTCCAGTCCGGCTTTCTGAAAAAACAACGGAGCTCTTTTGATGTCACCAGTGTAAAACCGGAATGCTGCTCCCACACCGGTCATTAGACCTTTCTTTAATTTAAAATAATTATTTTTCATCCAGATCTCCTGCTTACCACCGCCTAAACTTATCCAGATCACATCAGGATTTGCTGAATTTATTTTTTCAATTATTAAATCGTTTGTATTTTTATCCCAGATTCCAAAAACAGGACTGTAACTTCCGGCAATCTGCAGATCAAATTCGGTCAAAATTCTCTTTATCAATTTTGATAAAACTTCTTCTGTATCTCCAAGGAAAAAATGACTTATACCTGTACCTGATGTCTTTTTAAATATTTCTTCCATGAAATCGGGTCCTGCAACTCTTTCTATACTCTTTATATTTTTTAATTTTGCAAAAACTGATAATGGTCTTCCGTCGGGAAGTGAAATTAAAGAGTTGTTAATAGAATCTTTCAGTTCAGGAGAGTTTCTGTGCGCATTGATAAGATTGCCGACATCTGTTACACAAACATAACCCGGTTTTTGAAGCTGCAAATACTTTATAAAAAAGTCTGCTGCACTTTCTAAATCACAGCAGTTTATTTTTATATTTTTTATATAAAAACTGTCCAAATATAGTCTATTTTATAACTTTTTTAAATGTATTTATGATATTTTCTGTGTTTATTTCCATTGTAAACAGCTTCTCAAACCGCTCTCTTCCGGTTTTACCCATTTGAATCATCAATTCTATGTTATCAATTAATTTCAAAATTGCTTTTGCGATCTGTTCAACGTTTTTCGGTTCAGTTAAAATCCCTGTTTCACCATCGATCACCATTTCAGGGATTGCCCCTGTGTCTTTAGTTGATATTACTGGTTTGCCGAAAGACATTACATCAAGAATTACCATTGGACATCCTTCATAAGGATACCAAGTCGGGAATAGAAAAATATCTGTCTCTTCCATGAATTTATTTTTTTCTTTACCTGTCAATATTCCTCTGAACTTTACAACTGATCCAAGTTGATTTTCTTTTATCAGATCTTCAGCTTTCAGACGGGTTTTTTCTTCATTCTTTAACCATGTCCCCGCCAGATTAAAAGTCACATCCTTTCTTTTTTCAGTAACAATTGCTGCAGCTTTTATTATTTCCAGCACACCCTTGCTTTCAAAAAAATTTCCCATGAAATTTATCTGAATATTTTCAGAGGATCTTTGTTTAATAATATTTCTGTCTGTAATAGTCTCAGTTTTCAATCCGTTTGGAAATGCAACTATGTTTTTTACAAATCCTTCGAAATTACTTTTCAGTGCTTCAGTATAAACAATTGCTGTGTTTACCTTACTTAATGAATATTCAATGAATTTTTTATTGAAGTATCCCGATTCATAGTAAAAAACTTTTCTGAAAAAATTTCCTTCATGTAAATGTATGACTATTCCGGCTTTTGAAAAATATGAAGACAAAAGTATGAATAATCCGTCTCTCAGATAAGGAAGAAAATTTGATGCAATAGGAATATAAATCAGTTCCGGCTTAATTTTTTTAATTAAAACAAAAAGCATTATAAGGTTCTTTAAAGCAAGATACACATTTGTAAGATCCAGTTTTGAGAGATTATCAAGATTCCTGTGATCTGAAATATCCAGATGACTGATGTCAAAATTATCTTTCAATTCCGAATTAAGTAAATTATGAAAATATACATTTGAACCGTGATACGGCGGAGGTAAACTCCCGATCATTATTATTCTTTTCTTAATCCCTGCATTAAGGTATGATCTACTTTCCATTTTTTTTAATAGTTACAAAATTGATTGCTTCCGTATATCCTTCTGTCATTTTTTCAATTGAGCAATCATTTACTGCCGTGCTGAAGGCATTTATTCTTAACTTTTCTGAAAGTTCAGGATCGGAAATGATCTGCTCCATTCTTTCTGAGATCTCGTTTATATTCCCGTCGACAACAAGGAATCCGTTCAGACCTTCATTAATATAACCTATTCCTTCACAATGTGTATATTCCTTGTTTTGTGATATAACAGGTGTTCCGAAACAAAAAGCCTGAACAACTGAATTTCCCAGCCTTCCCGGAAGTACAAACGCATCGCTTACATAAATCCATTTTCCTGTTTCTTCATCATTAATTATTTCTCCCATAAAATAAATGTTCCTGACATTGAGTGATTCTGACAATGATCTCAGACTTTCTGATTCCGGTCCGGCGCCTATTATACTCAGTCTGCAATCCTGTCTTTTCTTTTCAAGCTGTGAAAATGCTTTTATCAATACATCCGCTTCTTTTTCCTTTACCAGTCTGCTGATAAAAATAAAATGGTATTTTTCTTTTATTCCTAATTCTTTCTTTAAATTTTCAACACCTGTTTTATCAAGCTCTGATTTTATTTTAAGTAACTTATCTGTATCAATCGTATTCGGTGCCATAAAAAAATGATCTGTCTTTTTTGTATGCTTCGATATTTCAGCTCTTCCTTTTTCCCAGTAAAAAATTACTGCGTCAGCTTTTTCTGAAAGCTTCAGCCGGAGTTTATCTGCTAATCTGTTTTTCGGGTCAAAACCTCTGTCAGGATCATATCCGAAACTCCATAATATAATTTTATATTTCAGAATAAATTTTAAAAGAAATAAAATATAAATATTCAGATTACCGACATTGAAAACTGAAATAATCACTTCCGGCTTGTACCGGATTAAAAATGAATACATTCCTGAAATAAAAATTTTACCCGAATTTCCGAAATAAAGATTTTTTACTTTAATGAAGATATTCTTATCAAGATCTACTGCATTCTTCAACGAGTCAGTTTTAGTTGCCTGACCATAAATCATTCTTGCTTCTGGAAAAATACCGTTTATCTTTTCAAAAAATCCTTTTCTGTAATGGGGAATTAACCTTTGCAAAATGACCAGTCTTATATTTTTATTTAAAATATTCATCGATAGTTCAAAGGTTATTGATTCCGTATGCTTTTGACCAGAGTTCTAAATTTATGATTCTCCAGTATGGAAAATCAGGATACTGATCCCGGTTTTTAAAAATATTTCTGATCTTTGAAGCATTCCAAATATTTTTACTGTTAAATGATTGAGAGTTTAATATATCATTTATGAATTCACTTAATGAGTTTTGCTCCATCCAGTTATCAAACGGAGTAAGAAATCCAATTTTATTATTGTTGCCTGTAATTGATTTCGGTAATCTGGTTTTATAAATTTCCCGGAGAATTTTTTTTGTGATCCCGTGATCGAATTTATATTTCGAAGGAATTGAAAATGCAAGTTCCATGATCCTGTAGTCAATGAACGGTGAACGCATCTCGACAGAACTGCTCATAGCTGAATGATCTTCGTAATGAAGTATTTGATTAAATCCCTGATACTCAATATTGTATTTCAAATATCCGCTTAGATTACCTGAAGAAAATTTGTTGTAACTGCTGTTTTCAAAATATGAAGAATTTGCTTTCTTTAAATTTTCCGACAATGCTCCCATAACTTTTTCCTGATATTCAGACCTGAGAAAAGATGCTGACTTTCTTGAAATAATAGATTTCAATGTTTGCTTTAAAATATAGATGTAAGAAAATTTCATCTTATCTGAAATAGAGTTCATCTGTGAAAATAATTTTCCCGGATCTGAAAATATCTGATCGAGAAGAAAATATCCGATTAAGTATTTCCCGTATCCGCACCATGCTTCGTCTGCTCCCTGACCATTAAGAACAACCTTTATATTATTTTTCTTAATTTCTTTCATAAGCAAAAAATGCGCAAAACTTGTAGTGCTGAATACAGGTTCACCCATTGCATAAACAAAATCATCAATTGATTCTATCAGATTTTGCTGATCAGGATTTAAAAACACTGAATTAATATGACTGCAAGTCTGTAAAAGATCCTTTATTTGTTTTGATTCATCATATCTGAAGCCCGGGAATACTGCCGAATAAGCTGAAACATTTTTGTTATTCAATTCATGACTCTCAATAAGTTCATCAGTGATCTTTGTGATTATCCCTGAATCAAGTCCTCCGCTGAGAAGGATAGAAACAGGCACATCACTTCTGAATCTGATCTTAACAGAATTCTTAATCAACGCTTCTGTTTCTTCGGCTATATTTTTGTAATTAAAATTTAACTCTTCCTTATTATTTAAATCCCAGTATTTTATGATCTCATTTTTTCCGTTTTCTATGATAAAATTATGAGATGCTTTCAGCTCCTTTACTTCATTGAAAAATGTATCACCGTTTGATGTCTTATATCCGTAAGCAAGATATTCAAAAACCTTCGGATGATATGAATCGGTTATCTTTTTAATTTTCAAAATTGCTTTTATCTCGCTTGAGAAAATGAGCTTATCCTTATCAATAAAGTAATAGAACGGTTTCACGCCAAATCTGTCTCTTGAAGCGAAGAATATTTTTTTCTTAAAATCATACAATGCAAATGACCACATTCCGTTGAACTTACTTACGCAACCGGTTCCGTATTCCTGATAAGAACGCAATATAACTTCTGTATCACTTTTTGTTTTAAATACATGTCCTTTGTTTTTCAACTCTGACATTAGTTCGGGATAGTTATAAATTTCTCCATTATATATAAGAACAATCGATCTGTCTTCATTGAACATCGGCTGATCAGCTTCACGGGAAAGATCTATAATGCTGAGTCTTCTGTGTCCGAAGCAAACAGGAAATTTTATAAAACTCCCTATACCGTCTGGTCCGCGGTGAGCAATTTCAGAATTCATATTTTCAATAAAGGGAAAATTTTCATTTTCAAATCTTACCGGATCTTCCGACAATGAAGAGTTGAAATAAAATATCCCGTTAATTCCGCACATTAGCTTTCAATTTAAATTCGCTGATTGTTTCTTGAATAAAACCAAAGGTCGATTCTGCATTTTTCTTCCAGGAGAAATTTTTCCTCAGAATTTCTTTTCCCGATTCTGACATACGGTTCATTCTTTCCTTGTCCTGAGTCAATTTAATGACAGATCCAGCCAGATCCTCTGCTGAAAAAGGTTTTGTCAGTACAACTTCATAACCTGAATTTAAAAGTTCTTCTCCTCCGCCGTTGCCTTTGCAAGTAATAACCGGAAGACCTTTTGAAAGAGCTTCTATAAAAACAATTCCAAATGCTTCAGGAAAACTCGGCAGTATAAAAATATCAGATTCTTCCAGCAAACTCTCAACTTCTTTACGGGACAAAGATCCTGCAAATTTTATCCTGTCTCTCAAAGACAAAGATTCAGTCAGATCTATATAGCCCTGTTTATATACCCCGTCGCCGGCAATTGTTAATCTAAAATCAATTTTATTTTTTAAAATTGAAAATGCTTTAATAAGAATATCAATATTTTTTCTTTTCTCATATAAATGGCTGACACAAACAAATTTTAACTTCGGAAAATTAAAGTTTTTTATTTTTTCCTGAATCGAAAAATTCTGACCAAGATAAATTATTTTAATTTCATTTAGCTTCAGATCTTCTTTTTCCAGATCGGATTTGTTTACAGTGCTGTGAACTATTATTTTATCGGCATTTTCTACAGGCTTCAAAAACTCAATGTATTTATCCGGAAATAATTCTTTCAATGTAGGCAGATCTTCATGATGATCCATTATAAACGGAACATTAAAAAACCGGGCAAGCCTGTTTGAAATTTCTGACCACGGACGAAGCCAGTTACAATATATCAGTTCAGGTTGAAACTCTTTCAGTAAATTCTTAAGCTTCTTAAAATAAATTGCATTCATCAGCTTTGCATCCAATGCTTCAAAATATGGTCTTGGCAAAGAAGCATAGGGAAAGTAAATTACTCTTAAATTTTCTTCTCTGAAATTCTCTGAAGTATTAACATCTGAAATCCACTTTTTCAGATTGGGAAATAATTTTGCGGGATTAAATGTAAGTACCTCTTTCGGAGGGATCATTCTTAAAGGAACGATCATTATGACATTGCAATATTCAGATAAAGCACGGGTATGCTGAAGAATGAACTCTCCGGTAACAGGTTTATTTTTATTGGGAAAGCATTCGGATATTTCTGCTATTGTTATCATAATACTGATTATAAGTTCGTGATCTTTTTTGCAACAAAAAAGTAACCTAACGAAGAATACAGTTCATTCACAGAAAGAGGTTTACTGGTTTCTAATTTCTGTCTGAAAAAAGGAATGTATAATTTAAACAATAGAAGTTCCGGAATTGAAATAATTGCATTAATAAAATTATTCTCATTTATATTTTCAAACCCAACAGATTTCAAACTGTAAAAGAAAATTTTTTTCAATGTATAATAAAAAATGAAAAAGAATGATGAGAAGGAAGCTCCCATTGAAAACACTGATTTAACTTCGAATCCATTTTTTTCCAGAATATCTTTAAGTCCGTAATAAGTATATCGCCTGTAATCATGCGGTGCTTCATGTGTGACATAAGTGTACGGTGCTGAAATAATAAGATTTCCGTTATGTTTTAAAATTTTATTTATGTTAAGAATAACTGCTCTGTCATTTACTGTATGTTCAAGAACTTCCGTACATAAGACTGTATCAAAATATTCAGAATCAAAATGTTTGTCAGTATCTTCAGCGTAACATAACACTTCTACATTTGCTTTTCTGTGAAGAGAAAACGGAACATCGCATCCAACTGAAGACTCACAGATCTCATTATAAATATCAGAGTAAGGTTTATTACCGCATCCCAGATCCAGCAGTTTTCCTTTGAACAAATATTTAAAATGCTCTATGCATTCAAGCAGCAAACCGTTTTTATAATAACTGTCAGAACCATAATATTTCAGATAATATCTTCCGTTCTTTTTATGAAAAGCTGAAGTATCCAATTAAGATTTAATTTGTTCTAAAATATTTTTTGTTAAAATTTCAAGAGTGTATTTTTTCCTGACAATATCAGCAGCTTTATTTATATGATCCTTCATTTCATTTTCATTTTTTAAAAAATAATCAACTTTATCTTTTAGATCATTCTTTGAATTAAAACATATCACTTCACCGCCCGGAAAAAACTTCTCAAAATCTTTTTTGAATTCAGCAAGAACAAAAATTCCGGAAGATATACAATCGAAAATCCTTGTAGAAACACCATTGACAACACCTGCATTTACGGTAACCGGATAGATCTTTGCGCAATTGCAAGCAATATTAAGATCTGCAGCCGGCAATGTTTTGTTTATATAATGTTTTTTCAATTCAGGGAAATAAGGGAAAAGCTCAAGCCACTGAATATCTCCGAAAAGTTTAAAATTCATTCCTGAAAGTTCATTAAGAACTGAAGCTCTTTTAATTCCCCATGAATTAAGGAAATAACCTGTTCCTGCAAAAATAATATCAGATCCATAATTCTTATTTTGTTCACTGTCCGGAGTCACTGGAAAAAAAACTTCAGTGTCAGTTCCGACAGGAGAGAAAATTATATTTTTTATACCAAGCATTTTCAGTCCGTCTATCCATCCTGAATCCGGCACAATAACATGATCTGCATTCATTACAGTGAAAAGAAACGTTTTCTTTGCCGGAAAAAGATAATTGGGATCATCACCAAGAAAAACCACTATCTTCGTTCCGCACTTTTGAAAATACTCCAGAGTTTCAGATAATAACTTGCAGTCATTATAGATAAAGATATGGGAAGGTTTATCCTGAATGAATTTATCTTTCAACCTGTCATTGATCAGCTCAAAATATTTTTTTTGAATTAAATTATCATATCGTCTTGGAAGTCTGTGAGAATAGGAACTTAATTTTTTGTACTTTTCATTGTATAAAGAATGAATATTTATATAATTAACATTCTTACCATTCTTTTTTAAAGCATTGGCATAAAATAATTCCAGCGGACTGAGTGTCTGTTCACCCAATACCCAGTAAAGATCATGCAGCGTCACTGAACCACTCATTTTCATCTGAATTTTGTTTTGCAATATTTATAAGAATATTCCCAAAAGCGAACAGTATAGTACCGGTTGCATTAAAATAAAACATATCAATGCTCAGAGCACTCATAAAAAACAACATCAGCATTGTAGAAATAAGAGATACGAATAAAACATAATCACCAGTAATGAACGACCGGATGTTATCATAAAATTGTTTTAAAAAAACTAAAAGCATTAACAAGCCGGAAAATCCGAAGATAGTTATAAGATTAGGAATTCCCAGATCATTTGTGATCAGGGATCTTGAAACAGTGGAAAAACCTGCACCGAAAAGGGGATACTCAAACCATATACTAATCATCTGTAAAAGTATATATTCTCTTCCCAGAAAAGAGGAATCAGTTTTATCGGCAAGATCATTTATTGAATTAATTCTCAGAAGAAATATATCGAATATCTGATTGAAAGTTGAAGATGTAAAAAGGAGAATTATTCCAACGAGAGCAAAAGAACCAATGAGTTTGAATAATTTACTTTTAATACTAACCTCTTCATCTTTTTTAAAAAGAAAGAAAATTGAAATAATCAAAAGAAAAAAAGTAAACCCGATTATCCATATTCTGCTCAATGAAATCATGATAGAAAGAATGTAAAGCGAAATCAGTAAAAGCCCGTAATTTTTTTTGTTAGAAAAATAATAATAGCATCCGAAAAAAAGATTAAAAGGAAGCAGGTATCCTATCCTCGACCAGATGTAACCGGTTTTCACTCCTCCAAACTCAACTGAGAAAGGATCTTCACCGAAAAAGACACTGTATTTTTCGAAAAGTCTGATTGGTATTCTTTTCTGCGCTACATATTCTCCCACCTGAATAATTATGAAAATAAAAATAAATACAGTGATAACTTTTTCAAGAAAATTAAATTCATTTAGATTTGTAATGTTAATTATCAGATAAGGAATAAACAGAAAATTTCCGAGCGGTCTGATGACACTTATAGTATCTTTAACTGAAAAAGAAGAAATAAGAAATGGAATAATAAGAGAAGTAATGAACAAACAGAAAAAAACTATAAATGAGAATTTGTAATTGAACAAATACAGATTATTTTTTTTCAGTAAAATAACCAGAATCATAGCTATCCAGAAAAGATCCATAAAATAAATTGTTCCGACCCCTCCAAAATCACCGATCTCAAGATTAGGATTTACATATACAAACTCTCCGAAATTTGTAATTACAAGCAGTGATGTGATTATACCCGATCTGTAATCATACAAGATCAGAACTAAAGCAGTAATAATAATAAGATAAGCAAAGATCATCATAAAAATGCTATTTGGATTTTACAGAATTCTTATACTCATCTGCTGTAATGCTTAATAAAATATTATCCCAGTATTTTCCGTTTCGGAAAAGGGATTCGGGGATCTTGCCGGATATTTTATAACCGGCTTTCTGAGCAGCAATGAGGCTGGTCTCATTATAAGCTCCGACTTTTGCATAAACAGTATGCACATTTATGCTTTCAAAAAGATATTGAAATATCATTGCGAAAGATTTCTTCCCGAAACCTTTTCCTCTGTAATTTTTAAAAATATCCATTCCCATTTCAGTGCAGCGGTTTGTGTCATCAAGATCCTGCA
>DAIPYE010000054.1:0-3705 GCA_036782915.1 Bacteroidota bacterium
TGTTAATTGTTAATTGTTAATTGTTAATTGTTAATTGTTAATTGTTAATTGTTACTTGTTCACCGTTTCTTCATACTCTTTTAATTCAAGGAATCTTTCAGCGTCAATTGCAGCCATGCAGCCGGTACCTGCTGCTGTTACTGCCTGTCTGTAATAACTGTCCTGTACATCGCCGCATGCAAAAACACCTTCAATATTAGTTTCAGAAGTTGACTTCTTTGTAATTAAATAACCTGTCTCTTCCATATCAAGAATTCCCTTGAATATTTTTGAATTTGGTTCGTGTCCAATAGCAGTAAAAAATCCGGAACATTTAATCTCTGTTACTTCATTTGTAATTACGTTTTTAACTCTGACTCCCGTAACAGTTTTTCTGCTGTCTTCTTCTTTGCCTAGAATTTCTTCCACTACGGTATTTAAAACGAATTTTATTTTGGGATTTTCTTTTGCTCTGTCGAGCATGATCTTTGAAGCTCTGAATTCATCTCTTCTGTGAATAAGTATAACTTCGCTTGCATGTCTTGAAAGGTAACTTGCTTCTTCCATTGCTGTATCGCCGCCGCCGACCACTACAACCTTCATTCCTTTGAAAAAGAATCCGTCACAAGTCGCGCAGGATGAAACTCCATATCCCATGAATTTCTTTTCAGATTCCAGTCCCAGCCACTTTGCCGATGCTCCTGTGGAAACGATTACACTTTCAGCAAAATATTCCTGATCTTCTTCATCTGTTAATTTGAATGGTCTTTTTGAAAAATCTACTTTAACTATATTTCTGAAAATTGACTTTGCTCCGAATCTGTATGCCTGTTTTCTCATTACATCCATAAGTTCAGGTCCCTGGATCCCGTGCTCAAATCCCGGATAATTCTCTCCTTCCGTAGTAATTGTAAGCTGTCCCCCCGGTTGGTGTCCTTCAAATATTATAGGATCTAAATTTGCCCTGCCCGAATATAACGCTGCTGTTAATCCTGCCGGTCCGGAGCCAATTATAATTACTTTATGATTTTTTCCCGCTACGCTGCTGCTCATTCCCATTTTTCTGTATTTTATATTTTTTTTTAAATAGATTTAAGATTTGTGATTTTTTCCTGTAAGCCAGCATTCCCCGGATTTAGATTAAGCGACTGATTCCAGTATTTTTTTGCATTCTGATAATCTTCCATCCCGAAATAAATATCCCCGAGATGCTCCATTACAACCGCGCTGTTTGGATTAATGGATAATGATTTCTCAATATTCTTTTTTGCCTGCTTATAATTTTTCATTTTAAAATAGATCCATCCGATCGTGTCCAGATATGAAGCATTTTCAGGATCCTTTTCCAGTGAAAGCTTTGACATTGCCAGCGCTTTATCCAGATTAACTCCTCTTTCGGACAAATTGTATGCATAATTATTCAGCACAAGCGCATTCTGAGGATCGATACTGAGCGCCTTTTCATATATCTCCGCTGACTTTGAATAATTTCCCTGATTGTCATAGATCAGACCTAGAGTTGAAAGTATGCTAATCTCACCCGGATTTGCTATGAGAGCTTTTTCGAAATATTCAATTGACTCAGATTCCCTTCCTGCCCTCTGAAGAGTAAGTCCGTTAATGTAATTCATTCTGAAATCATCAGGATATTTTGACAAACCCTGAGCAAGGATATTCAGAGCATCATTGACATCACCTTCCTGAAATAATGAAAATCCGATGTTTGTATAAACATCTCTTGAAGTGTCTGCATACTGAATGGCTTTTAAAAAATTTTCTTTGTAATTGTCTCCGCTTTTTGTCAGGATACTGATCGCGCCTAAATAGTAATAGGGGATCCATTCTTCCGGATACTGATTACTTAAATTATAAAATATACTCTTTGCGATTTCAGCTGAAGGCGGATCCTGCTGTATCATATTGAAATATAATTCTCCGATCTGAACTTTCTCATAAAAACCAAGCGAGTCTTTGCCGATCATTTTCCCGAATTTTTCAAATGCCATTTCACTGTTATTTTCCCGGAAATATATTTTTACCAGTTCAGATTGTATGTCCTTATCTTCAGGATTCAGGATGAATAACTCCTCATACATTTTTTTGGAATTTTCTATCTGATCATTGGAAAAATAAAGAGTTGCGAGAAGTTTCTTAATTTCATTGTTATAAGGATCAAGCACAAGAAGATTTTCCAGAACTTCAATTGATTTGGGATAATCTTTGTAACTGTAATATATCTCATACATTTTCCTGAGAACATCAAAATCATATCCGATTTTATTTGTAATTTTTTCATAAATGACAATAGCTTTTGCAGGCATATTCAGTTCCTGATAAAGCCGCGCAAGGGAATACAGCCCGAATGTGTAATTTGTATCTGTTGATAAAATTTTCTCATAAGCATTTGCGGCATTTTTAAAATCTTTTTGAGAAATGTAAATATTAGCCGAAAGTTCAAGATAATTTTCACTTTCCGGTTTCAATCTTAGAGCATTTTTGATCTCAGTCAGTGCTTCATTAAACTTTCCCAATTTATAATATACATTTGATAAGGCGTAATATATTCCGGAAGATTTATCCAGTTTTAATGCAGCTCTGTAACTTTCAATTGCGCTGATAAAATCATTTTGAAGTTCAAAAGTTTTACCTTCGATGAAAAATTTAAGGGCTTTCTCGCTTTTAATTTCGTTAGAATTATCCTTTCCGCTTTGCGAAAAAGAAGTGTTTGCTCCCGATAAAAAACACACAACTAACAGAATTAAAAGGGAAAAGTAAAGATTTTTTGATGATAAATTCATATGTATGCAAAAATAGTCTGAATGGATACAATTTACAACGCAGAATTGGAAGATAAAGTTAATTTCGGTCAAAACCGTCCATAACATTTTTTTATCACAAAGCCCACAAAGGAAGGTGTAAGATGACAAAGTTAAAATTGAATGAATATTATTATCGCTATCTTTCTTTAAATCTTTGTGAATTTTGTGATAAAAAAGCATTCTGCCTTCAATATCACATTATGTTTTCTTCAAGTGGGCTGATTGTTTTAAATAGAAAAAGATTAGATTTTTTAATCATTTTAGCATTATTTAAAAAAATTAAAAAATTTTTTAGACATCACTGAATTTCGGTAAATTTATGAAATTCAGCCCGGGAAATTCAGATGAGTTATTTAGACAACATTAAAAAAGCCGGAGGAAATTATTTCTTCCGGCTAAATTTATTGTATAATTTTTGACAGTACAAATGTCGTTATTTTAGCAAAACCATTCTCTTTGTTTCAACAAAATCACCGGTTTCCAGTCTGTAAAAATATGTACCGCTTGACAAATTACTTCCATCAAATTCAATGGAATAACTTCCGGAATTTTGTTTTTGATTTAGTAATGTTGCTACAATTTTACCGGAAACATCGTAAACATTCAAATTGACTATACTGCTAACTTTTAACTGATAACTGATAATTGTCCGGGGGTTGAACGGATTCGGATAATTCTGATAAAGCCTGTATCCATCAGGAATTACAGAAGAAATCTGATTCACACTTATAACCTGATCAACACAATTTTTTACAGCATCGATACTTAACAGATTATTTGCACCTCTGTTAATTAAAGTTACGGTTTTGAAATTAATTGTATCGAGGGAATTTACATTTCCAAAAATAGAGCCGATTAAAATATATCTGTCTCCCTGAGTCGAATCGTTCCAGCCGCCTGATGAAAC
>DAIPYE010000054.1:3715-17369 GCA_036782915.1 Bacteroidota bacterium
ATCCCCGGAATAGGGCTACATGGTCGGTTTTCCAGATAAAGGATTTCTCCAGATATTTCCGTTACTTCTTAATCCGTGAAGCACTCTGTCTGACTGAAGCGAATCTGTCGGACAATCTGAAGCGCAAACCCATCTCATTCCGAAATCCGCTTTGTTTAAATTGTGACCGGTAGCTTCTTTAATTACATAACCAACTGCCGGCGGCGCAGCTCCGTATATCGGATCTGAATTTGTCCCGTTATATCCAAACACCATATTTAAAGTTGAATCAGTTCCGGCTTTATCATTAAGTGAACTTCCGATATCAACATCGGACCAGATCGCAGAACTCATTTCAGTCCATTGAGAAATATTTTTGTTTATTATTTTCCATTCGTAGTAAATTGTATTGCTGACACATTCTGAAGATTCTTTTGCATAAGCATAAAGATGAATCTCAGCTTTCATTGGCAGTGTGTTGCGGGAATTAGAAGCAGTGTCAGGATATCCGTCCGTAAATGAACAAAATAAATTCTGTTCTCCTTTCATTAGCGGATTATCGGCAGGAGGTTCATAAATTCCGTTATGATTATTATCAATCCATTCTGCGCCCTGATTCACAGGCCAAACAGACCAGGCATCAAAATCAGAATTGCCGTTGGGAAATAAAGGCGAAACTTTATAAACTCTGTATGACGGATCATCTTTACCCATCGGAGTCTGAGTTGCATAATCAAAATATCCCGGTTCAAAGTCACTGCTGTATTGTGACCTTGAAACTCTGATAGAATCATTTACTTTTGAACTAAGCCATAATCCGCTTGCATAGACAGCATACTTACCCGAACCTTTTAACCATTCAAAACCGGCACTAAAGGTTGTATAGTTTCTGTCAAAAGATCCGTCGTTTCGGATAGTAGTGCTAATATTATTAGCGTCGATCTTTTTAAAGTCTCTTGTTAAAATGTTATTTAGAGAATTAATGTCTGATGATCCGGCAAGTATGAAAAGGGTTGTAATTACGCAAACGGTAAAAATAATTTTTTTCATGACAAACTCCTTTAATTAAAGATCTTTTAGATAAAATTTAATTTAATTGCAGTTTTTATTGATTTTCATAGAATATTTACATTTTATAGTTTTCTATTTTTAAGAATATTCATTTTTTTTTTTTTTTTTTTACAATACAATTCAAATTTTTCTTTGATAAATATAATTATTTTCAGATCTGTCCAAAACATTTGCTTCAGAATTCGGATTCACTTCCGGTTAACTTTCTTTCTTTTGAACGATCAAAAGAAAGAACCAAAGAAAAATCGCCCGCTGATGAAAAAATGTCTAAATTTCAGTTTTGAAAGCTAAAAAATTTTAATGACACACATTAAATTCAAGATTTATCTTTTTAATAATGCAAAATTTTTTTCGACGCTTTCAAAACTAAAATTCTTAACGCCATTTTTTCAAAGGCGGGCTCGCCTCGCGGAGCGGGCTGTTAAGGAATATGATAAATTTTCTGTTAAATTTGTACGTAAACGATTTTTTATTATTGATTTCAATTTATTTTATAAGGCAATGAATAATTATTTAATTTTCGAATAATGGGAAACGCATTTTACTTTAACAAAACCATCCGTTTCGTCTCAACGAAATCAGTAGTTTCGAGTTTGTAAAAATAAATCCCGCTCGGGAATCCTTCGCCATTAAATTCAACTGCATAACTTCCTGCATTTTGCTTTTCATTAACTAAGGTTGCTACTATCTTACCGGAAACATCATAAACTTTCAAATTGACTAAACTGCTAACCGTCTCGCTTCGCGAAGCGGTTAACTGATAATTGATAACTGTCCTGGGGTTGAACGGATTCGGATAATTCTGATAAAGCGACGAACTTCCGGGAATGTTCTGAGAAGTTTGTATGATCCCGGTAGAATTGTCTTCATTCAAATATCTTAAAATTTCCACAGCCATTCTATCGCAAGGTGTACTTTGATTTGAGATCATTACAATTCCGGTTTTTAAATCTTTTGTACTGTCATCAGCAAAACCAATGAAACTTGTAAATCCCGGCACGCCGCCGTTTTTCCATGTATAATAAAAGCCGGGATTTTTCTGAGCATCCAGTATTTGCATCTGCCAAACAAGCCCGACTCTACCGGTAGCATTTGGTTCAAAACAGGTGTCATTTGAAACTCTCCTTATCTTATGAGCAGAGTCGAGAACATTCTGCATTCCGGCATTTGACAAGCCCATATTAAACTCCAGATACTTTGTAAAATCTTTAATGGTAGTATAAAGTCCTCCGGCAGCATAAAAAGCAGGCCAGCTGTCTTTAAAATATCCGACAGAATCTCCGTTAACTGCGTAGCCTGTTGCGCGGCGGTTTTCCTGTTCGGAATTCAAAGTTATCCTTGTGTCAGGCATATTCAAAGGATCACAAATTTTCTCAATTATAAGTGAATCAATAATACTGCCAAGTGTATGAGTTACTACAACTCCAAGAAAAGATATACCGAGATTTGAATATAAAAAACAATGTCCCGGTTCACGCGAAAGCCTGTGATTATTCAGATAATGATACATCATCTGATAAGATGTTGAATCATTCACAGGTGTGATCGGATCGTCAGGTAATGCGGAAAAATGTGTCGCAAGATCAAGTATCCTCATCTTAATTGTGTCTCCTGAAGTGGTTACAAATACAGGCGCTCTGACGATGTTAAGAGGAATATGGTCTTCTACAAAATCGTTGAGATTAAGCGGACCGCCTTGTTGAATAAGCATTGACAGAATTGTTGCCGTGTATGACTTTGTTACAGAGCCGATGTGAAATACCGTCAGACTGTCCGGTCTTGGAGATGCAGTATCATGTCTGACATGTCCGTAAGTATATCTTTTCGAAAAAAGATCCGTTCCGTCCTTTCTGATAACTCCGATCACCAGTGCAGCTTTGTTTGTGTCAACATAAGATCTTACGATCCGGTTGATCTTTGTCTGCAGAGAGTCCTGATTATACTGAGAAAATGAATTTTGAAAAACTGAAATTAACAACAGAGTACACAGAATGTGAGAATATTTTTTCATTTTATATTTATTTGAATTGAAATTTAAATGGCAGATGTAAATTATAAAAATTATTAATCAGATTAAAGATATGGAAACAAAATTATTTGTCTGTAATTATGCATTAATATTCAAAATGTAAAAATTTGATTTAAATTTTCCCGGACAATCCGAAAGTTAAAAAAAAGTGTATCATATTTAGTTTGTATAAATCATAATTTGGAAAAAATATTTTTTTATGCCTCTGAAAGTTATCGGATCAGGACTGGGACGAACAGGCACTTATTCACTAAAGACCGCGCTGGAACATCTCGGATTCGGAAAATGCTATCACATGACTGAGCTGTTTCAGTTTCCGGAAGGTGTGAAATATTTTAAGAAAGCGGAAAAAGGAGAAGATGTTAAATGGGATGAATTGTTTTATAATTATAACTCATGTGTAGATTATCCGGGAGCAAGATACTTTGAGCAAATTACAGATCATTATCCAAATGCAAAAGTAATTCATACAGTCAGAGATGCTGACGAATGGTATAACAGCGCGCTGAAAACAATTTTCATGGCGAGAAATTTAAATTTGAAACAACTGATAAAATTTGCATTGAAATATCCTGTTTCCCGGGAAGTTCAGAAAAGACTGCATGCATTTCTTTACAGCAGAAAGCTGATGAAACTCGAATTCGGAATTGACTTTTCAGAAAAGAAAAAAATAATTGAAAAATTTTACCGGCATACTGAAAATGTTATGAAAAAAGTTGATCAGAACAGATTGCTGATCTACAATATATCAGAAGGCTGGGAACCGCTTTGCAGGTTTTTTAATGTGCAAGTTCCAAAGGAAAATTTTCCTGTTTCAAATTCGTATGATGAGTTTATGAATAAGATTGACATAATAGGCAGCGGCGGATATTTAGCTGAAATTAAGTTACAGGAAACAATTAAAAAATCAATCAGAAATTAAAATTGTAAATATTAATGACAGAAATAATAATTGAACATATCAGCAAATCGCTTTCCATAAGCAAGCAACAGATTGCAGCAACTATAGAGTTACTTGATGAAGGTGCGACAATACCTTTCATTTCAAGATACAGAAAGGAAGCAACCGGAAGTCTTGATGAAATGCAGGTTGCTGATATTCAGACCGAACAGAAAAAACTGAACGAACTTATCAGAAGGCGTGAATATATTTTAAAAAGCATTGCTGATCAGGATAAGCTTACTGACAAACTTGCGGAAAAAATAAATAACTGCTGGGAAATAAATGCACTCGAGGATCTTTATTTACCTTTTAAACCAAAAAGAAAAACACGTGCAACTGCCGCAAGAGATAAAGGACTTGAACCTCTGGCGCTTTTAATTTTTTCACAGGAGAATATTGATTTAAATAAAGAAACAGAAAAATATCTTAATGATGAAGTAAAGAGTAAGGAAGATGCACTTGCCGGAGCGGGAGATATTATAGCCGAATGGATAAGCGAAGATATTGGAGCGAGAAATTCCCTGAGAGAGCTTTTTAAATCAACTGCAGTGCTGAGTTCGAAAGTAGTTCCAAAAAAGAAAGAGGAAGGACAGAAGTATCTGGACTATTTCGAATATTCCGAAGAACTTAAAAAATGTCCGGGACACAGACTGCTGGCTATTTTGCGTGCTGAACAGGAAGGCATACTTAGAGTTTCAGTTTCTGTGGACACTGATCTTGCCGTGAAAATACTGGAAAAGATCTTTCTGAAAAGTAATTTAAAAAATGATTCTGTTGCACAGGTTTCCATTGCAATAGCTGATGCATTTAAAAGATTGTTATCACCTTCAATAGAAACAGAATTTTTTAACAGTTCAAAAGCAAAAGCTGATAAAGAAGCAATACTTGTATTTTCAGAAAATCTAAGGCAACTACTGCTAGCTTCGCCGCTCGGACCAAAAGCCACACTTGCAATTGATCCCGGTTTCAGAACAGGCTGTAAAGTTGTTTGTCTGGATGAACAGGGGAATTTGGTTCATAACACAACTATCTATCCGCATCAGCCGCAAAATCAAATGAAAGAATCAACAGATGCGATCAGCAGGTTAATTAAACAATTTAGAATAAAAGCGATAGCAATCGGCAACGGGACAGCGGGAAGAGAGACTGAGAGCTTTATTAAATCTTTAGTTGACAAAACTTCTGACATTGAAATATATATGGTGAATGAATCAGGAGCATCAATTTATTCAGCATCGGAGGCAGCGAGGGAAGAATTTCCCGAGCTTGATCTGACTGTCCGCGGGGCAATTTCAATCGGCAGAAGACTGATGGATCCTCTTGCAGAGCTTGTGAAAATTGACGCAAAGTCAATAGGTGTAGGTCAATATCAGCACGATGTGGATCAGGAACAATTAAAGGACAGTCTTGATAATGTAGTAAGTTTTTCAGTAAATCAGGTTGGTGTAAATCTGAATACATCTAGCAAACATTTGCTGCGTTATGTTTCCGGGATCGGTCCGAAGATCGCAAATGCCATAACAAATTACAGAAAAGACAACGGACCTTTCAAATCGAGGAAAGAACTTTTGAAAGTTTCGGGATTAGGAAATAAAGTTTTTGAACAGGCTGCGGGATTTCTCAGAATACCCGGAGCGAAAAATCCTCTGGATAACAGTGCAGTTCACCCGGAAAGTTATGATATTGTTGATAAAATTGCAAAGGATCTGTCAAAGCCTGTGACAGAACTTATAGGTTCAGAGGAAGTTCGGAAACAAATTGATATAAAAAAATATATAAATGATAAAGTAGGATTACCGACTCTCGAAGATATAATGAATGAATTAAAAAAGCCGGGACTGGATCCGAGAGGCAAGTCGGAAGTATTTTCATTTGCGGAGAATGTAAATGACATAAATGATCTGCAGGTTGAAATGCGTTTGCCCGGAGTCATAACAAATCTGACAAAGTTCGGTGCTTTTGTGAATATCGGAATTAAGGAAAACGGACTGCTGCATATTTCTCAGATCAGCAGTAATAAGTTCATTAAAGATCCGGCGGATGTTTTGAAACTGGATCAGAAAGTAATTGTAAGAATTACAGCAATTGATATTGAAAGGAAAAGGATACAATTGTCAATGAAAGATAATTAGCTAAAACAAAAAATTTATCTCAGTAGACTCATCTTTTTTACAATTGAAATATTTCCGCTTTCAAGTTTATAGAAATAAATTCCGCTGGCTAAATCCTCTCCGTTAAAATCAACTTCATAACTTCCCGCATTTAATCTTTCATTAACAAGAGACATAATTTTTTTACCTAAAGCATCATAAACGTTCAGATTAACTAATGACAATTCAACGTTGACTGAATTTGAAATGTCAAATTTAATTTTTGTCACAGGATTAAAAGGATTCGGATAATTCTGATGCAGAGTAAAACCGTCTGCATTCTCAGTAACCGGTTTAACTGAAGTGAGAGCGTCATAAATATAAATTCCGTTATTGCTTGTACCCGCATACATTTTTCCGGAATGAGAAAAAAAAGTTCTTACAAAACCTGTTTCAGGCAATCCGTTATTTATCTCATTCCAGTTCTCTCCTTTATCATCCGAATAATAAACATTCCCGTCATCCATTTCTACAAACAGATCACCGTTGCTGTTCACACCTGCAGAATTGAGATATGAATTAAAATTAATTCCGGCATCGGTAAAAGTAAGACCATTATCTGTAGATCTGTTAAGTCCGAAAGCATCAGAAACATAGATCAGATCTTCGGGAGCTCTGAGAATTGTTTTAATGAAAAATGGAGGAAAGGTAGTAAGCGAAGAGAAATTTATTCCGTTATTGACAGAATAAATTACACCGCTAAGTGATGTTCCGAGAAGGATCTTATTGTCATGAGCAATTATCATTCCGCCGACAAAACCAATATTGAACCTGTGGATCTGAGTCCATGAATTACCATTGTCAGAAGATTTAATTACAAAGGTAGCGACATCTCCGATTGTGGGACCGACAGTTACAGCGTAGGCAGCAATTACAGAACCATCCGGTGGAAAAACAATTTCACCTCCGCCGGCATAATTCAGTGGAAACGAACGTGTATCGACATCTGTCCATGTATTTCCGTTATCGGTCGATCTGTGTATATATGCTTCGCTCACAGTTTTTGACAAAGCAAAGATATATCCGTTTGGCGCAGTTCTCAGAACGGAAACTCTTTTTCCGTCAAGACCTGATGTTGTCCATGTCGATCCGTTATCTGTGGATTTAAAAATACCGACAGCCCAGCTCGAAGCAAAAATATCTCCTGTAGAATTTTCAGTCATTGAATAAATATTATCTGTATTATTCTGAGAAAGATTACCTGCATGCCGCCACGATGATTGAGAGAAAACCATAGAGCTTAAATTTATAAACAATAAAGAACTATATATTATAAGGAAGTTTTTCATGATTTAAGAAATTAATTGTATTAATTATTAATCTAATATAAACACACTTAAAGTATACTGCAAATATAATTTAAGTATAAATGTAGGATTCAGAATCGGCTGCTTATTAAGCCAGAAATTAAATTGAAATTTGTAAAAGGGCAGACTGAAAAAGCATATTAATTATTCTTTTTCAGCTGTATAGATTTTACTGTATCCAGAATCCAGTCCTGAACGAGAGGGAATTTTCTTTCAGAAAAATAAAAGTGCAAATCTTCACTGCTGATTGAATCAGTTTTATATTTAATTAACATAAAGGAATCTTTTGAGTGATTCACAATTTTTTTGTAATAAAAATCAGGTATGTCATTATGATATGAGATATAACTTTTTAATCTTGCGGTTTCTTCCAGAGCTTCATTGAATTTACCCAGAGAAAAAAATGCCCGGATCTTTAAGAAACTGCAGTCTGAGTAATAAAAGAAATTTGTTTTTTTAACAGAGTTTAGAAACTCAAAAGCTTTTATATATTCGCCTTTGCAAACCATTAACTTTCCTTTATTTAAATTCCTGTCGTCATTTCTGTTTTTAGCAGGAAGATATTTTTCATATTTTTCTATGAAATCATTTACCCATTTATATTTATTTAGCCTTAAACCGATATTTATATAACTCCTGAAGCTGTTCGCATTATGATTGGGGTCCCTGAGTTCAAAGAAAAGATTATCTTTCAATTTGGCATTTATGATTTGAAACACTTCATTGTAAAATTCAGCCTGATTTAAATTAATTTTATGAATGCAGTAATTAATATTCATAAAATACAAAAAATTGTTAAGTTCAGCATTGAAATATTTGTAACCCTGCTTATGCATCTTTTTTGCTTTTTTGTAAAAGGAGATTTTATCCTGATTGGTAAAGGACATATAATTGTAATACAGAATCTGCATTAAGTAATAAGCTTTGACATCTCTGTTTTTAAATCTATTAATAAATTCAGTAAATTCAATTTTATTTTCAAAAATTGAATAATTAGATCCGGTTTTTTTATTATAGAAATCCTGCTGATGGATCTCTACTGTAGATCTCAGAAAATCTGAAATAAAATTCGCAATTCTGTAATCATTCTTTTTCTCATTAAACTCCAGATATTTCTGATAATTATTTGTCTGGAAAGCTTTTACAGCAGCGGATTCATAAAGTCTAGAAAGATTTTCCAGAGACAGAAAATCATATTTATTTTTTAAGATCATATCTTCGAGTTCAAAAAACAAACTGTCAAAAGGATTAAAGTTTTTTTCTTTAACATGAAACTCCAGAAGCAGAAAATTTTTCTTTACTTTTTCAATATCGGAAATTTTCAGCAACAGGAAATATTCCACAAGTTTATTCAAATCTGAAAGCCTGTTTGAAACGACAGAATATTTTAATTTCAACTTTTCAGATATCAGAGAAATAAATTCTTTATTTGTAGTTCTTTCCGAAATGTTTGCTGTTAAACTTCTAAATACTCTTACTAAGCCGGACAGATCCCTTCCGTTTGAAAATTTACTGGAAGCAAATTTTTCAAATTTTTTCAGATCCTGATCAGAAAAACTTTTTAGAGTAAGATATATTTTAAGTGAAATCATGGTTGAGAAATTAATCTATAAAGTCAATAAAATAAAGGGTTTTAGTAATTCGATTCAAAAATATTGGTTGAAATTAAGGAAATTCCATTTTGCTATTAATTCAGATTTTCTTGAATTTACTTTTCAATAAAAAAAATTAAATTTTTTCTAATATAAATCTGAAAAAAAATGTTTAAAAAATGGTGGGTTTTATTAATTCAGGGAATACTGATGTTCATTCTCGGATTATATATTTTCAGTAATCCGGTTGAAGTACTGGCCGGAATGTCTTTATGGTTTGGGTTATTAATAATTTTCACCGGACTTGCTGGAATTTTCGGATGGATATTCGGCGGTAAAGAAGGCCGTGAAACCCATTCATTGATATGGAGCTTAATTTCTGTTCTTTTTGGATTGTTTGTTTTAATGAATCTACTGGCTGCAATGAAAGCAATAACAATTATTTTCGGGATCTGGGTCATTGCTTTAGGTTTCAGTCTCATCTCATCCGGATGGGAAATTAAGAAAGCCGGTTTTATGGGATGGATAATATTGATAATAGGAATACTTTCATTGTTTGCGGGATTATCTATGATCTTCAATATTGGAAGTGGAGCCGGAGGCGTATCAACAATTTTAGGAATATCAGTATTATTATCAGGTATTGCTTTGATTATTATGTCATTTGCTAAAAAAGCAATTGTTGGAAAAATTAAAGATAAAGTGAATTCACTGAAATGAATTTTTTTTTTAGAAAACAGAAATTTAATATTAATTTCTTCAAAATTGAATTCCTGACTGATTATTGATGTTATCCCGGCAGTTTTTCAATTTTCACCATAAACCCCAAATTTTATATCGTTTAATACCATGCCGGAAATAATAATTTTCAAAAAGATAAGAAAATTAATTGCATGTAAAAGTATATGTTTTTCAAAATTTTTTATTAATTAAAAACAATAAAAAATCATGAATAAGTTAAAGTCGGTGAAGTCATAACTCCTGAAGATATTAATTCACAACAAGTAAGTGGGAAATAACTTCACTTGAAGAAGATAAATTAGAAGTTACATTATAATTAAAAATTAATTTAAGTTCTTTTTTTCCATTAAGTAATAATTAATTCAAGACTACGCTATTAAAACAGCGCTGTATTTTATCAAAACTAACTGTTTAACAAACAGTTTAAAAAACAAAAATCATTATGGCAGTAAACTTATTAGAACTGGCAAAAAGCTCTTTAACTCCGGATATAGTTTCAAAACTTTCTGGAATATTAGGAGAAGACTCCGGTAAAATTCAATCAGCTGTAAAAGATACTTTACCTGCGATTATCGGTAGCTTAATGAATAAAACTTCTACAGATGCAGGAGCTTCAGATGTACTAAAGCTCTTAAAAGACGGTGGATATGACGGAAGCATGTTGAGTAATTTAGATACTTCTTTGCTTGATAAGAATAAATTTTTTGGAATAATAAACGGAGCGACAAATACACTCGGTTCATTGTTCGGAGATAATCTGAAAGGTGTAACAAATTTAATCTCAAAAGACAGCGGTGTAAGTTCAAATTCAGCGTCGTCAATACTGGGATTTCTTTCTGCAATAATTATGAGCCTGATTGGTAAGCAGGTAACAGGCAGCGGCATGAATTCAAGCGGATTAACCGGTTTATTATCAGGACAGAAAGGATTTCTTGCAGGATTAATTCCTGCCGGAATTGGAGGACTTCTTGGTTTAGCAGGTTTGAACAAAGTTACTTCTAATGTAAAAGAATACAAAGAGAAAGTAGAAGAAGAAGCAGGAGGATTTAAGAAATTTCTTCCATGGCTTTTACTGGGATTAGGCGCACTTTTGTTGTTTTTCCTCTGGAAAAGCTGCAATAAAGACACAGCGCCTGTAGTTAAAAAAATCGACAGTGTAAAAACTGATATTTCTAAGAAAGTTGAACAGGCATTTGTAGCTGCTCCAAAAACCGGTGATGTAGAAATGGATTCTCTTTATGCTTCTTTAGGTAAATTCACGAATAAAAAATTAGCTGACGGAACAGAGATTATAATTGCCGAAAAAGGTGTTGAATTTAATCTGATCTCTTTTATTGAAGACAAATCAAAAATGGCAGATAAAGAAACATGGTTTTCATTTGACAGGATATTGTTCGAAACAAATAAATCGACACTTAAACCATCTTCTGCATTACAATTAGTAAATATAGCTGCGATTATGAAAGCTTATCCGAATGTTGAAATTAAGATAGGAGGATATACAGATAATACAGGAAATCCAAAAGCAAATCTGAAACTTTCTGATGAAAGAGCAAATTCTGTAATGTCTGAATTAGTTAAACTTGGTGTATCTGCAGAAAGAATGAAAGCCGAAGGATATGGAGATCAGTTCCCTGTAGCATCAAACGATACACCTGAAGGCAGAGCAAAAAACAGAAGAATTGATGTCAGGGTTTCAAAAAAATAATAAATAAATTTAATACAAATAAATTGTACTTTCAATTTTTATAAGAAATATACTTATAAAACCAAAAACCCCGTTGACTTCAGCGGGGATTTTATAAAAACTAAAAAATAAAAAAAATGAAAAAAATTAAATCTTTAGTGTTCGTAGTTTTAGTTTCACTGCTTTTCTCATCCTGCACAAGCAGTTTGGGTGATATCGGAAAAACAATGGCTTTAGTGAATACACTTGACGGCCTGGGAATTTCGCCTGAAGCAGCAATAGGAGGAATTGGAGGCATATTATCACTTGCACAAGGTAAACTTGATCCTGCTGATTTAACAAAGGTGATGGATGCTTTCCCCGATTCGAAAAATATTATGAAAGAAGCAAAAAAGCTTGGAGTTGGAAATGTAACTGATATGGCAGATTTGGGAAAAACATTTTCAAAATTAGGATTAAAGCCTACTGATGTTACTAAAATGATTCCTGCAGTTACAAAATATGTAGGAAGTAATGGTGGAGCAGGCGCTGCAGATATATTAGGCGGTCTGTTGAAATAATTCAGATCAAAAAGTTTTCTGTGTTTAAAATAAGTTACTTTTTGAAATTTCGCTGTCAACATTCACAATACACGGAATAAGCGTTATCAAAAATAAAAAGAATCGCCATGTAGTTAATATGTGGCGACTTTTTTTTTGCCCTGAAAAAACATCATATCCGTTCAAATCCGGACAGATTTTTTATAAAAAATATTTTATTCTTTAAAATTAGGCCAGAATCTCTTTAAATTTTAACATCTTAAAAATTACCTTATTGAAAATGACTTCTTTATCTGGCAAAACATAATTTTATTTTTTTGTTGACACTTGGGAAGGAGGTTTTTAGGGTTAATGTTAAATTACGGTGTAACACTTCATGTCTGGCACTGTGTATAAATTCGATTAAAAAATTTTAAATAATCGCACACATCAAAAAAGTTATTTTTTCAAGTTTAACAAAGGAAAGAATTATGATACAAATTTGCCGGATTTATATTAATTAAATGTTTACTTAATATATGCAGAGTAAATATTTCAGAATTAATCCGTTCAAGTTCAAATGATGAATAAAAACTGTAGATTAAATAGTTTTAAACTTATAAAATAGATATATCAATATTATCTTTAATATCAATAATTAAATGGCTTATACAATATATCAAAGAATGACTGTGAAAATGGAAGATGATTTTATAGTGTTTTTAATCGGAATGCGTATCAACCGTTTATGGAAACTTCATAAATGGATTCCAGCTGCAGTCGCAATGCCTAAAATGATAAAAGAACTTAATGAAAAGCCTGAAAGCGGATTCCCGGGTTATTAGATTTTCGGGGGGGTTCCACTGGTTATGATCTAATACTGGGGATCATTTGAGCAACTTGAAGCATATGCAAAAGACAGTGAAGGTCAACATTATCCTGTATGGAAGGAATTTAATTTGAAAATACGTAGTAGAGGAGATGTAGGTATATGGCATGAAACTTAAAAAGTAAATGCAGGTAATTACGAATGCATATAAATTAATATGAAAAAAAACGTCTTGGGTAAGATCTGCGAATTAGTTCAGGTAGTCGGTAAAAAGATAACGCACTGGACATAATTTCAAAAACTAATTCTTAGTTTCATAATTTAAGTTTCTATGTTATTAAGCAATATAGATTTAAATCCATTATTAAAACACAATAATGCTGACACTTTAAATTTTGGAAGAATATTTAATGTTTAGTGATATTGATAAACCGAGTATTTTTTAAATTTGAATTTTTTTAAAATATACAACATTTTATGAAAAAATATTTTAAATAGGTATTTCAATTTAAAATTAATATCATTATATTTGTTTTTACACAAAAGAATTGGAATAAATTTAAATTTATCAGAAGGAAATTCATTGACTTTAAAAAAGAATTCTGGTATATTTGTAATTCGTATTTGAAAAAATGTTCTTTATTATTTTGATGATAGTTTACCAGCACAATAAATAAATTTAAAAATATATTTAGTGTGCGAACTTCAATATCTTAAATACCTTGTAGCTGGAATCAATTCAATATTATAAATTATAATGGAGAGTTTGATCCTGGCTCAGGACGAACGCTGGCGGCGTGCTTAATAC